>JAGHAD010000110.1 GCA_021161685.1 Thermoplasmata archaeon
AATTTATATATTATTCATTGGGGAAAAGCGTTCCATATATTGCTATGATGGAAAAGGGGACATAATTATGGAAAGAAGGAGAAGCAGGCTACTATTTTTCATTCCAACGATGCTATTCATCTTTGTACTGGCGTTTTCTTTACAGGCAGGTGCTAAGGATATAATAGTCGATCCAACCGGAGCAGGAGACTATACAACCATACAGGATGCTATAGATCACGCAAACCCAGGAGATACCATATGGGTGAGAAATGGTTCCTACAACGAGCAATTACATGTTTATGTTCACGATTTAACCATAGTAGCTAAAGAGGGGCAAATCCAAAGATCTATGTAACCTCATACAGTCCCGCCATAGATGTTAATGCTTCAAATGTAACGATAGAAGGCTTCACAATATATGGAAGTGTAGAGCCTGATGGACCGACGGTGAGAGCATCTTCAGGGGCAGATAATTTAAGACTTATCATGAATCACTTCACAGCAATTGTCGGAGAAAGAGGTAGTACAGCTTTATTGGTCGAGGAAGGTGTCAAGAAGGTTAGCTTTCTTTCAAATACCGTTACTAGATATAACATAAGTGTCTTCTTTGAGAACCATAGCTCTGCGATTATATCTGGAAATACAATGAGCTTTGTTAACTATTCTGTTTACCATGCAGCATCATTGAGGGAACATCCATGTACTATGGATCTGTAGAGAATGCCATAAACGATGCGCTGGTGGGCGGGACGGTAATCGTTCACGATGGAATATACAGACAGCAAATCATTAGCTATACCGCAAACGTGGCAAAATGGCTAGTTCCTTCCATCACATGCCATCCATCAAATGGTCCGGTAACGATAACGATAACCGCAATAGATGCAACGGGTAATAGAAGTTCTGCAAAAGCTTCTATAATAGCAGATAACCTGCCTCCGGATATCATCATCACAAAGCCAAGACCGGGTGTATACATACTTGATAGCATGCGGCTACTGCCATGGCCATATCCATTCGTAATAGGCCAGATAACATTAACGGCAAATGCTACTGATACAGGATCTGGGATAAAGGAAGTGGTCAGAAAGATGTATCCTATAGAATCTCCTCTTATAGTTTCAATTAGAGACAATTTGACGGGAAAGGATCTTACATACCGTTACATCCCTAGCTCTCAGGTACCTTATTTCACAAACTGGATAGAGATAGATTTTCCCGATATAGAGGTAACCCCAGGAAAAACTTATTACATAGTTGTCAGGTCGAGAACTCCTGCGGATAAAGCTTACCAATGGTTGTATGTTCAAAATGAAAGCACAGACTTTTACAAAAGAGGAAAGCTCTGGATGTCCTTTGATAAAGGGAAAAACTGGACCTATGCTGAAGAAGTTTTCCAAGACTGCACCTTCAGGACATATTCCTATAAATCGATACCAGATTTGGAATGTGAAGGCTATTTAAACTGGTCAGATGTTAGACCAGGAAATATCGTCAATGGAACTTTTTACGTAATGAACGTGGGCACTCCTCTATCATACTTAAATTGGAGCATTTACAGCTGGCCAATGTGGGGCAAATGGAATTTTTCCACATGCTCTGGAAGCAAACTAAGACCGGAAGATGGTCCTTTCATGGTAAGGGTGAGTGTCATAGCTCCAGAATCTTATATGCCAAGGGTGTACACTGGAGAAATAAAAGTAGTGAATCAGAACGATAAAAGTGATTATTGTACTATAAAAGTTAGGTTGGTCATACCGAAAAAGTATCTAAAGGAGCGGATATGGGAGATTCTCACCAGCTTGCCAATTATTGGAAATATCCTGAAGAGATTGTTCAATGAAACTGCAACTTTAAGAATGGAAAGTCGGTATTATGGAGGGTGAGTTGAACAGATACACTATGAGAAGGAGAAGGCTTAACAGGTATGCTGCAAAGACCAGTTTCTCGTTATACTTTTTCTTATTTATGAGTAGAAAAATAAGCACACCGAACAGGATGGAAGGGATTAGAAGATTTCTTATGAGTATACCAAGGGTAGTGTAGCTCACGAGGAAAAAGGCTCCAATGAGGATTTTACTTTTCTTCAAACCTAGCAAGACGGGCAAGGTCTTAATTCCTGCCCTCTCATCTCCACTGTGGTTCTTTATGTCTATAAAGTTTATGCATGCAGTAAAAGAAATAATGATGAATAACGCAACCTGCCATGGAAGATCGGTTTCTCCAGTAACGAGATAGTAACCCAATATAACTAACAATAAGGCGTTGAGGGCAAGAAAGAATTTGGAGAAGAAAGGTATCCTCTTTAAGCGCAATGGGGGAACAGAGTATATGAAATAATTTGCTATGAACAAGATGGTTAGATACAGAACAACAAAATCCAGAACCGCAGAATATAGGATAGCCAAAACAAAGGATAAACCAGCCAGTACCTTATAGTGCTTTTCCTCTATTATTCCCGTTACGTGGGGCCTGTTTGGATGATCGATTCTGTCTATTTCATAGTCCGATAGATTGTTGGTTATGATGGAAAAGATCCCTGCAAAAAGAAAAGCCAGTGGGGTATAAATCAGAATGAAAATGTTCTTTTCCGTCAGAGGTATACTTCTTCTCCACAGATTGGTGGCGATGGCTATACCCAAAACTAGCATTAGAGCATAGTGTGCCGTTCTAAAGGGTCTTAAGTCCTTTATAAGTTCCTTGAAGTAAGTTTTGTTGTAGAAATATAGCGTTAGGGCACCAACTATAGTCGTTGGTATGAGCAGAAATCTCAAAATTGTTATTGGCATCGGTGTGCCTGCAAATGGAGCTACTTCGACTTTTATTCCCAAGAGATCTGCAAAGAGTTTACCTCCATACGTTGGTAAGGCTCCCCACCAGAATATGATGGAGTAAATGATGAAAGCGGATAAGATTGCCTTAGGTACGCTTCTTCTCTTAACATAAACATATATGCCAATCCCTATAAGTACTAAAGCAACTTCTGTTCTCATTCCTGGCGTGGCTCCTCCAGATATCTCGCCATATGGTCCTCCTCCAGTTAGCCATCTTAATATCAATCCAACCAACTGCCATAGAGGACCAGAATAATGGAGCCATGATTTGCTCAGATAATCGTGATATCCAGGTATCCAGTACGATTGATTGAAGCCTTTTCCATTGCTCAACAACAGATCAACAAGAGGGACAACGAGAAGGATGAGAAAGCCCGGAAGAACCAGCTTAGAAACCTTAACGATATTTTCTCTGGTAAGAAGGTGAAGAGCAATAAGGATCATCAAGGCTAGGCTGATGTACCAGAATGTATTGCCAGTAAGATCAACAGGATCTACCCTGTGAAAATTGATTGAAAATTTTGTCGGCAGGCTTAGCGTCGTATCGCAGATCGAATCGAAGAAATTTCTGAGAAGGATGGCGAAGAAGAATGTTGTCAAGAAGTAAATGTAAGGTAGCCTTGAATTTTCAACCGAGGTGATGAAATTCTCTGCCTTTTCAATCCAGCTCATTCTCGAAACCCCCTTTAAGAAACTTCAACCCAGAAATCTATTTTATCTACTTTTCCAAATCCAGGGTCGCTAAAAAGGTACTTAACCTTGAATGTCCAGGTTTCATTTGGGCTTATCTTTTGCTTGATGTGACATTTGCTGACCAAAGGCTTCAGCATTTTACTCTCCTGCCTGTAAAACGTAACACATATTTTTGCCTTGCTAATATTTTCTCCCGCAATGTTTCTAGCAATTCCTCTTATTTCATACCTATGCGTCTTATCATGATAAACGAAGCCCTTTACCATTTGCATCGTATAGTTCTTGTAGATTACGCTTTCTACGGAGTAATTCAAAATTGTTATCTTATCAACGTCTCCCCTAACTTCAACTTTTCCGACAGTTCCGTAGGTGTAGCTAACCTTCTCCTCCATGCATCCAGCCAAGAAGATCAAAGATACTACACATGCAATGATCAGTACTGCTCTCCTTGGCATCCTTATAAGAATAGATTTCCTTTTAATAAAATTTCTTTTTTACACCTAGATGATGCACCATGGTAGTCCTTGTATCCAAGAAACTAAAGGAAAATTATCTCAAACTTTTCCATGCTGTGGTGCTGTCAACTTAAAGCATTGCAGAGCACCTCCCGTAATGCTATGGTAAACCTCTCAAATTCATCCTTAACTTCTACTCCTCTCTCACATAAGACTGGTAGGAGCCCACACAGGGTCAGGTGACTCCTGACCTAGTTATAATAAAATGCGTACAGATTCAACCATCTGTAAACATTTGTTCTACTTTCTTATCATGAAAAAATAGATACATGTCTCTGACTTTGAGGGGAGTTTCATCTATCACAACAACCTCTGGTAGTCTATCAGAATAACAGTCTCTCAATATATCTCAATTTGTGCACCCATTCTCATACAAATGTTCTGCTCCTCTTTATAAAAGGTTCTATCGTAGAAGATACCCTCCTGAAAGACGGACCCGAGAGGTAAAGGAATACGCTGTAGAGAATAACCTCTACAGGTGTTCTTTCTCTTATGATGACAGATTCTTCTCTCAACAATTCTCTTAACAATTGCACCTCATTTTCAGAGGATATCAAGAATCTACAGACCAAAGTACTCTGACATATGGTATATAGATGAAATGTTCATCAATAGAG
>JAGHAD010000014.1 GCA_021161685.1 Thermoplasmata archaeon
ACTTCGGTACGACGTTAATTGCCAAAGAGATAGAGGTTCTAGATGTGGATTTAAAGGGGGAAGCTCTGAACCTGTTGCAGAGGCTTGAGGAGATATGAAGAGAGAGACGGCATGGAGGGTATTTGCTGGAGAGTACAATGAATCCAATAGAGTTATCAGGGGAGAGGGGAAAAAGCCATCCTACGTCATAACTCCTCTTGGTGCCAAGGTGAATAGATTATTCATTGTTGGTGTCTTGACGGATGTTGAAGCATTAACCGAGGGAAATGATTTCATCAGGGCTCACGTTTCGGATCCAACGGGGATATATACTTTATATTCCGGACAGTTCCAGCCAGAAGTCACATCCACCTTGCTAAACTCCGATATACCTTCCTTTGTTGCTCTCGTTGGAAAGTGCAGGATCTTTGAGCCGGAAGAAGGGGTGGTTTACGTTTCCGTAAGGCCAGAAGCCGTTTACCAGGTGGATGGCGATGCAAGGGATAGGTGGATCTTGGAGACGTGCAAAAGCACCATGGAAAGGATAGAAGCTTTAAGGGAAGCAAAGAAGTTATCTCAACCAAACGCTCACGATCTAAGAAAACTTGGTTACAGCAGGGCTTTGTCTGAAGGTGTTATTGAGGCGGTCAAGTACTACAAAGAAATAGATCTCGATAAATACATAAGCATGGTGGGAGAGGCTTTGAGATACCTGGTGCCGGAGGAAGCCGAGATCAAAGAAGAGGAGAGCGCACAAGAAGTGAGCGATGAGATTGAGAATTTGGTTCTTGGAATTATAAAGGAGCTTGAAGGCGAGGAAGGGGCTCTGTGGGATTCCATTGTTGAGAAATGCGTACAGGCCGGTCTTGATAAATCCACGGCTGAGGAAGCTATAGCAGCATTGCTCGATAAAGGTCTGGTCTACGAACCCGTGCTTGGAACCATAAAAACGACTTAAGCAAATTCTCCTCTCAGTTTCTTCCTGTCTATCTTAACTCCTGTGGGGGTTATCACCATTAAGTTATTCCCTATACCGGCAACATCTCCATCTATATCTTTTACAACCTTTTTGATTTCGCCAGTTATTCTCTTCAGTAGAACTTCCTCCTCTGCTAATGGAGAGAAATCTAGGATAAGAACATTTCCTCCACAGACATAATCTAGAATCGTTTTCAAATCCTCGTATCTCTGTATCTCTCCAACCCTTACGTACATGTTAGCCTTTCCTTGCTGAGGGATTTCCTTTTCTACGTACTTTTCTAGGTCTATATACTCTCCCGTCCCACTTGTTGTTTTCTTCTCTCCGAAAATCTTGCTGATAATACCCATAGCGAAGCACCTCTCGTTTGTATCGTAAAATACAACTTCACTTATAAAGTTTGGGCTTTAGTGCTTTAAGCCACTTATCCTCCTCTTTGCAGAGGGAGGGATAAGCGAGAACAAACCAGCTATAGGCTAAGGTTATGAAACATGCGTTCATAGAGTAATTTTTTAACCTACTGACGAATGGAGGTGTACCGATGGATTGCCTACACATAAAGGTAGAGGCACCAGACCTACCTCCAGATATCGATGGGTTTGTTTATTCTGGTCAAGACAGCACCGCGGTATGGAAGCTAGGTTACTCTTCTCCCCTCCCTCTCGATAAAGAATACACGGTGTCTTTCCATAAAGTACTACACTACGAAAGTCCCTACGGTAAGATAAGTTACAGACAACTGAAAGGTATTCGAGTCAGAAATGGTGACATTGAATTTATTGAAAAATGAGGACGTAGAGGATAGTAAAATAGAAGTATTATCAGAAGCAAAAGTCAAGCATCTTCTATGGAACCACTTAGAGAAAAGAAAGGCAAAGGTTGCAGGAGAAGTCTCGTTGGCTACAGTTAACGGTTCGATTGATATAGTTGCTAAGGAGGGGGATGAATACATAGGGTATGAAGTTAAGGGAGACTTCAAAGCTCTTGGGGGAGATGGATGGACTCAGCAACTTCTTTTATACAGTAGGAGTGGATTTCTTGACAAACTATATTTGGTTCTTCCAGAAGAAATAATCAACAGAGCTCTGAAGAGTTACGGATGGATTTTTGAGGATGAAAAAGAGCTGGCGGATATAGGGCTAATGACCGTGGATAAAGAGGGTTGCGTTAAAACTATAAAAGATGCCCCTTCTCTTCATCGCAGGTATACACCGATCTTCGAACAAAATGAAGAGTGGCTCAAACAGAAAATATGGAACTGTTTGGAAGAGGAAGGTTACAGAGTGGAAGGCGAGTGCTACATACTTAAACCTAATGAGGAAATAATAGAATTCGTTTTAAATAGGCAACACCCAGCACCCATGGAATTTCTACTCAGAATAGATCTTTGTATCCTACCAGAAGAAGGGGATTACCCGATAGGTATTGAGGTTAAGGATAGGATGAACACTTCGAAATTGAAAGATCAGCAGTTACTAGAGTATGTGTTAAGTAAGAGCCTTAAAAAGCTTTATCTTGCTGTACCCCCTAGGGAAGTACCGAGAGCTATGAAAATCAGAGGGGTAGGCAAGTGGTTTGGTCTAATGGTCTTTACCGGCAAGCAACATTTATTGAGTTGGTAAAGAATTGCTAACCAAAGCTTTTTAACAAAACGAAGTAAAAACTATCGTTGGGTTTTCTCAATCTTAAAGCATGTTAAAGAAAGAGGTGGAAGAGTAAATAGAGTGTTATGATGATGGTCAGCGGAGAGTTTCTCTCCGGAGTAAAAAGGGTGTTTAGTGAGACATGTAGATCTAAATCAAAAGATGGCTTATTTCAAGAGGTCAAGATGAAATTTATCTTTTACAATATGCTGTTTGAATTTCTGAGCATATCTCGTTCAACACGCAGCTTCAGGTGCTAATTTTAATATACGGTTTAGCCTTTTTGACGTCGATGGTGAGGAAAGAAGTTTATACCACCTTTCTAGTCATCTCTTTATTACTTCCTAGTCTCTTGAATTCAACTTTTGCCCAAGAAATTCCCAATCGAGTTGATGCCGATTTTGAAATCATTTTTCTAGATGGAACAAAACTTGAAGTAAAAATGAAATTGAGGGCATAGAGAGCATGATGAATCGTATTTTCCACGACTGCGATTTCTCTGTTTGCCGACCTCGTGTTGAAAGAGATTCTCTCTTTGATTCCCCTTCAAATCCAGTCGTATTTAAAGCTACAAGTAACGTGACCTTGACATCTGACTTCTTTGGAACGAACCTGCCCAACATAAGTGATTTCATCAATGGCATTTTGGACATGGGAGGGAGAGTTACCTACAACTTTAACCTGTATGCGGAGCCGGGATGGAATGTTACTTTTTACGTTGAACTGAATCAAAAGATGGAGATAGTTGAGGCGAATGCTGGAATTGTCCTTCCATCTGGCAGAGAAGTTGTGTGGGAGATCAAAAATTGGAATGGAGAAAACGAAGGTGAAGAGAGGGAGTTGAAGATTAAATATGAAAATCCAACGACGATAGCTAAACAAAAGGACGTACGGCTAGATATCTACTTGGATTTTTCAAACTTGGATACAACTATCCTCAACTGTTCGATGAACGTTTTTTCATACCCAGTTAGTGAGATAGCTATCCTCCCTCCCTTTATTTCAGGCCTCTACTTTATTCCAGCTGATGGAATTAGGCTTTTTGTAGAAGAAGGGCTTACAGATTGGGATAAGATAAAAGAGAAGATATTCCTTTCAGAGAAGCAAAAACTTGAAGAGAAATTTAACCAATCTTTTCATACCGCTGTAAATTTTGATTTTAAAATGAACTTATCCATCGACAGCCAAAAGCCTTACAACATAACCCACATGGATTCATTCCCACCTGTCTCTGGCACATTTTCAGATGATATCTACTTCCACATATGCAACATTTCCAGTAGAGCTTTCTTTGGCTTCATCTATGCCGGAGGAAGGGCTGAACTTAATTCTTCTGCAATCTCTATCAAAGAGATTGGTTACCCTTTCTCTCTCTATCTCATTTTACCCCAAGAGCTGGGAGGAAAGCTGAAGTGGAATTCTTCTTCCAATTTAACGTTGGAATATGGGCATGCGCCAAGTTATAGAAGAGAGAGGATCGAAGTTGTCGTTGAGATGTCAATAGGTGGTTTTGATCTGGATACACTTGCCTTTTTATCTGGGGGTAAGAGCCTCATAGAAACATTCAACGTGAAGTACAGCGAAAAGTTGTATGCGGTAAAACCCTTTTTTTCAATACCAAAATGCATATCCATATCGTACATAAATTCGGATCTGCTGAGGCTATGTTTAGAGGAGGGCATCATAACTAAGGAAAATCTGGATACACTCGTTGCGGGAAGAAAAAAAGAAGTTGATAAAGAACTTTCCAGCGTATTCATGATGCCAATCGGGGGATATATAAACTTTGATAAAGGAGGACTCGAAAAAAGCAGGGAATGGGACGGAAATATAAAGGAAATGGATGATGGCAAACCTTTTGTTATTCCATTCTATGCGAGGATACCCTTAAGAGCTGGCTTTGATCTCTCCCTTTTGCCTCCGTCCATAGAAACGAAAAATCAGACACTCGTCTTGAAAGGTCTGCCGGGAAAGGAAGTTATCTACAGGATCATTATTCCAAAAGACATAGAAATAGAATTCAATGACACAATTGGAGCAGTAGAATTTCACAAACTGGACGACGGAAGGAAACTGCTAGAAGTGCATCTCAATGGATCTTCCCAAACTTCTCTCTGTTATTCCATAAAGCTACCTCCTCTGCTTGTAGTATCCCTGCTTTTGCCGTTAATCATGGTTATAGCTTTGATAGTTGTCATCGTTTGCATAGTTGCATACATAAGGAAGAGAAGAAGAGAATTACCACGGGAATTTCAAACTGGATCAGAAGAGGAGAGATAAGACGTTAGGTAGTAGTTTTGGTAAATGCCTAATGATGGGAAAGATCAGCCTAGACGGATAATCGATATCTCCATATCTCTCTATGATAGAAAGAACCTTCTCATTGTTTAAATAGCCTAGATATCTATCGATATCCCCATCGCTCATTTTCAAAAATTTTTTTCTTATCTTCAAACCTATGGATATTTCTCTTTGCAAATCCCTTCTCCACATCTTGTGGTACCATGCAAGAAATTTATCCGAAAGATCTCCCTTTTCAAGTGCAAGCGAAGCTACTGCGGAGCAATGTTTGCTCGACAGTAGACCAAAATAAAGACCACCTCCAGACAAAGGTTTAACTTGAGAAGATGCATCTCCAACAATCATTGCGTTATCAGCGGTGCTTCTCTCCAAAAGACCGATCGGTATCAATCCCCTGATAAAGTTTGTTATCCTACATCCTTTAAGCATCTTTCCAGAGATGGGATGGGTGAAAAGAAAATCGAAGTACGTTTTTAGAGGCTTTGGAGGAGGTATTTTGAGGCAAAGTCCTATCCTAGCTTTTGATCCATCCATGCTTGTTGGTATTATCCATGCAAAGAAGCCCGGAGCAATATCCTTTCCAAGAAATACATGGACCTTTTTTGGATCGAGAGAAACCCTTTCAACCTCAGCTCCAACGCATGCTAGAATTTCTGAGGGCGGAGGGAGGTCAAGAATCTTCCTAACCTTTGATCTTGCTCCATCTGCTCCAATGATGAGCTTGCAATGGAAAACTTTTCGCTCGCCCTTGGCTTTAATTTCTAGAAAATCATTCTTCCTGTCAATACCAACAAACTCGGTTTTCAGAAAATAATCCGCATTACAGTCCATTGCTCTCTTTGCAAGAACATTGTCCAGTTTTCCTCTATCTATTGCAAATGCCTTTACCGATTCACTTTCAATATCCAGTACGTTTCCATTTGGAGAATGTATAAAGGCACCATAGAGTTCGTTCTGTACAGTTTCCTTTGCATTTGCCAGCTTGAGAACCCTTTCGGAAACGAGACCAGCACACTTTAGAGGATAACCTATCCTTTCCTTCCTTTCGATCACCGCTACTTTAAAACCTTTCTTTGCGAGAAGATAAGCCACATTATTTCCTATGGCTCCGGCTCCAACCACCACAACATCGTATCTCATTAGCTTTAAGTATGGTGGAGATATTTATAAGCTAAGTGGCGATGTTTAAAAAGCTTAAGAAAGATGATCTGATATGTAGATTCGTTATAGATGGAAACGATAACAAGATAGGAGAGAGCATCGCTCTGGATGGGGATATACTGATAGTTAAATCAAAAAATAAATTTCTTGGTATCCCTTTAAAGCACGTAGAAGATGTAGGAAAAGCTCTCAAAGTGAGGGGGTTGATAAACTATGACAAGGCCGAGGAAATGGGCGAGGAATGGTACAGGAGAAATGGAGGATTACAAGTTGGTGATAGCGGTTAGAGGAGATCTTGAAATGTCGGTTGGAAAGTTAGCTGTTCAAGTTGCCCATGCTGCTGTGGAATGCGCCCTCGAGGCGAAGAAAAAGAAACCGAGTTGGTTCAAAAAATGGAAGAACGGTAACAGCAAGAAAGTGGTTGTTAAGGTAAAGGGAGAGGAGGACCTGATCGATCTAAAGAGAAAGGCTGAGGAAATGGGATTGGTAGCTAACTTGATATCGGATGCAGGATTAACTGAAATTCCACCTGGAACGAGAACGGTCATAGGTATAGGTCCTGCACCTTCGAGCTTATAGATAAACTGACCGGCTCTCTCCCCCTCCTCTAACCCATTGCGTTCCAGATCGTTCTTCTCCAAGCCTTATCAATTCTATCTACATCCAGATCGATCAATTCCTTACGTCCATTCCTTACAATTAATCTTTCTCCAGTTACAGTTCCAACTCTGTAAAATTTCAATTTCTTCTCTTTCATTAATCTCTCAAATTCCTTCTCCTTCTCTTCCTTTACTTCAACCAGCCATCTGGTGTTCGATTCAGAAAATAACTTGAAATCCTCCCTTAACCCGTTTGAAAAGTTTCCAATATCCACATCTGCCCCAACCCATCCCCCTATTGCCATTTCAGCTATGCAAACCGCAAGCCCTCCCTCGCTAAGATCGTGACACGCTCCTATGCAACCTTTCCATATGGCTTTCAGCATCGCATCCATGTATCTTTTCAGGAGATTTGGGTTAGATCTTGGTACGATTCCTCCTTCGAGTTTCAACAACCTGTAGTATTCCGATCCTCCAAGTTCTCTTTTTGTTTCTCCAACCAAGTAAATTGGATTTCCTTCTTTTTTAAAGTCGACCGTCACGCATTTCCTTATATCTGGAATCAAACCTATGGCTGTAAGCTGGGGTGTTGGAGGAACCGCGATGCCATTGCATTCATTGTAAAAACTCACGTTACCGGAGATGAAAGGTATGTTGAGGGATCTCGCCATATAGCTAAGACCCCTGCAAACTTCATAAAAATCTCCCATGACCCTTGATCTTTCAGGGTTTCCAAAGTTCAGGCAATCCGCTATGCTGTCTGGTTTTGCCCCAACAGCCACCAAATTTCTGCAAACTTCATCGACCGCAGAGCAGGCGCCCCAATATGGATTTTTATCGAGAAAGTTTGGATTTACATCGGCGGTTACAGCTATGCCTTTAAACGAATTTTCCAGAGGTTTAATAACTGCGGCATCTCCATGACTTTCCCTTCCCACTATACCTTGAAGAGGTTTTATAACAGTACATCCTCTAACTTCATGATCATATTGCCTTATTATCCATTCTCTTGATGAAACATTTGGAGATGAAACCACTTTGAGAAAAGCCCTTTCTAGATTTGGCATGGGAAAATCTTCCTCTTTCTCCTCTGTCCTTCTTGGTATATGTGGTCTTTTACAGCTATCGTATACCGGACCAGCGACCTGAAAATCTACATCTAATTCAAGGACTTTGAAACCCCTGTAAAATACTCTAATAACTTTTTCACCAATTGCCTTTCCAATAGGTACGGCAAGGACATCCCATTTCTTGCATATGTGAAGAACTTCCTCCAGATTTTTCTTATCAACGACAAACATCATTCTTTCCTGACTTTCGCTTATCCAAATTTCCCACGGAGCCATATCAATTTCTTTTAAAGGAATTTTATCTAGGTTAACTTCGACGCCAACTCCGGCATTGTAAGCTAGCTCCCCGCAGACGCAGGAAAGACCTCCTCCTCCAAAATCCTTTAATCCTTCCAAGAGTCCTTTCTCTACGCATTCCAAAGTTGCGTGCATCAAAGGTTCTTTCATTATTGGGTCTCCGATTTGAACTGCCGACCTGCTCTTTTCTTCACTTTCTTCCGTTAATTCTGCGGATGCAAAAGTTACTCCATGTATTCCATCTCTACCCGTTCTCCCACCAACGTAAACGAGAATATCGCCGGGCTTGCTTATCATGCTGTGAACCAAGTTTCTCTTTTTCATTATTCCTATACATCCAACGTTCACCAAGCAATTTCCAATGTACTTCTCATGGAAAAAGACCTGTCCGCAAAGAGTTGGTATTCCTATTCTGTTACCATAATCCCTTATGCCGTCAACAACCCCCTTAAATAGATACCTTGGGTGTTTAACGCCCTTTGGCAGATCTTCATACTTACAATCTAACGGTCCAAAGAAGAGAGGGTCTATCAGAGCTATGGGCTGTGCACCCATGCAGATAACATCTCTTACAACTCCTCCTATTCCAGTAGATGCTCCCCCATAGGGCTCTATGGCTGATGGATGATTATGGGATTCTAGAGCCACAACATAGTAATGATTCTCATCAAATTCCATAACTCCCGCATCTTCTCTCGTTACTATTCTATCCTTTGCGACATCGAATAAGTACATCTTCAAAGGAACTTTAGATGATTTGTAACAGCAATGCTCACTCCATGCCTGCCCCAAAGCTTGTAGCTCAACGTCGGTCGGATTTCTTCCTTTATCCATGAAATAATCCTTGATTTTCTTCATTTCATCGAGAGATAGAGAAAGCCCTAGGTTTATGCTTATGTTCAAAAGATCTTCTTCGCCAGCTTCCTTGAGGTTAACCTCATACAGTTGAAATGGTAAGTTTTTCCTGATGAGTAATCTCTCAATCATGTTCAACCTCTCTTATCGATATCCTGTACTTATGTATTACCGGATTGGTCAGAAGTTTTTTGCACATCTCCTCTGCTTCCTTTTCAATTTGTTCTTTCTCTCCTTCCATCAGAACTTTAAAAACCTTCTCTGTTCTTACGCTCTTTACATTTTCAAAACCCAACAAATGAAGAGATTTGAAAGTGGCTTCTCCTTCAGGATCGGTGATCCCCTTTTTGAGTTCAATTGATATACTCACTTCAAACATGGCGGAGCAAGAAGAACCTTTCATGTAGATTAAACTATCGTAAAAGTTTTGCAACATAACTATCGTTGAAGTTCTGAGGAAACATAATTGGAATAGATAGTTTTAGGAAGAGTAGGACCAAAATTTTTAAAATTCAATTATTTACTTCTTGGGCGAAAATGAGAAAAGCAACTTTTGTTGGTATACTGGTATCTATGGTAGTAATAAGTAGCCTAAGCTTCGTTGCACAGGTGAAATCAGAAGGTAATGAACTTGGCTTGGAAGCGAAGTCGGTAGATGAAAATAAGGAAATAGGTTCTGATTACGTTGAGTTAAATCTTAAAGAGTTAGAAAGGAACATCGGGAGCACTCTATCTATTTCTCTGGATAATTTAGAAATGAATGGAAGCAATGCTACATTTCTGTGCACTTCAAGAGATGTTGTTGCAATAAAGGGGAAGTCAAAATTTCCGAATGAGCTGGCGTCACAGGAGTTGAGGATCGTCTATATAAACAAGTCCATATCACCACGGGATAGACCCAGGCTCTTTGGCTTTTGAGATAGATGCGTGGAGCTAAAGTAGACATATAAGCAACTTCTTAATAGAATGTTCTATACGTATGGAGCTGGTACTGGAGCTGCAACCATAAACTTCTGTTGCAATGGAATTTCAGGAAATAGTGGAACAGATCAAGAAGGTAGCTGTAGCGTTCTTAGTTATTCTCTCTCATTCTCGCCTGGACTGTAGTTAAGCAAAGATTTTATCAGTATGCATAAATTGAAAAATTCGATGAAAAGAATATTCTTTGCATATCACGATGATTTCAATAAGTACGATTTGGGAAAAGATCATCCACTAATAGGAGATAAACCAAGAAGGACCTTGCAATTTTTAGAAGAGAGGAATTTCGAGAGCTTGATAGATATAAAAGAGCCAGAACCCGCAAAAGAAAAAGACATTTTAAAAGTTCACACAAATTGTTATTTGAAGGAGGTAAAGTTTCTCAGCAAAAAAGGAGGATACCTTTCCTTAGATACGCCAGTTCCGAAGGGGCTTTACAACATAGCTTTACTTGCTGTAGGTGGCACCTTGCTTGCTGGGGAAGCGCTTTTCCGTGGTTATAACATATCTGTCAATCCACTGGGAGGCTTCCATCATGCTTGCAGAGATAGGTCCTCTGGATTTTGCATTTTCAATGACATTGCCGTTGTGATAGAATATCTAAAGGAAAAATATCACATTGGAAGAATAGCTGTTATAGATCTCGATGTTCACCATGCAAACGGAACGCAGGAGATATACTATGAGGATCCTTCGGTTTTGCTGATATCTTTTCATCAGGATGGAAGGACGCTCTATCCAGGTACTGGCTTCATAGATGAGATAGGAAAGGGAAAGGGAGAGGGCTATACTATAAATCATCCTTTTTTGCCTTTATCTGGAAATGAAAGTTACATCTATGCTTTTAAAGAAGTGGTACCAGAAATTGTCAGAAAATTTAAGCCACATCTTATCATATACCAGGCTGGTGTGGATACGCATCATGCAGATCCTTTGGCGAGCATCCTTCTTACATATCCCATCTACCATTTCTTTGCTCAAGAAATAAAAGAGCTATCAAAGCAGACCTGCAGGCGACTTCTCGTTTTGCTGGGAGGAGGTTATAACAGCATTTCAAGCATCAAATCCTATTATAACATAATGTGCGGTCTGGCTGGGAGAGAGGACATAATAAATGAGGATGAGATCAAGGACGTGAATTTCAGCAAAACAAGAAAGACAACAAAAGAGCTCATGGAAATTCTCTCGAGTTATTGGTAGTTTTGCCTCCATTTTAGTCTTCATCATCAAAAAGAAAAATGTCCTCGATTGAAGTATCGAATACCTTTGCAATCTTATAGGCAAGTTTCAACGATGGGTTGTATTTTCCTTTCTCTAAGAAAACGATCGTTTCTCTCCTGACCCCAACTCTCCTTGCAAGCTCCTCCTGCGTCATGTTGTATCTCGCCCTGTACTCCTTGATCCTCGTTTTCATCTCATATCCCTTCTGGAAAGACAGTATCTAGACACGCAAGGCACCCGTAAGAACCATCGAAATTCCAATGAAAAACTCCCCATGCTATCATCTAATCTAGAGATCTCATGCTGTAATAGGCGTAGAATATCATGTACAGCAGAATTATGATGCATGCGGAGAACGCCAGAGCATACCCAACCTCTTGATGTTTACCGAGTACTATCAACGTTACTCCTGCGAGTGCCGAACCTATGCCAAAGATTTCTAGAACCCTTCTCGATGCCTTCTCGCTTATCCTGTAGATACTCTCATCTTCCAGAACATCTTCGACCCTCCTCTTCATCAGCTGTAACGCAAGAATTCCTCCAACTACTGCAACGAATGGAAGAACAAAATTACCGGTACATACGCTATAGCCAACAATTGCCCCAATGCTCGATGTCATCACAGCACCACACAACGCAAATTGTTTTCTATTCCTCTTAACACCTCATGTTAAGTATTTCTAACATTATGTTAAATATAGTTAACATACTTAAGCTTATCGGTGATGAAACTGGTTTTTGGATGAATTCAAGAAAAAGGTCAAGGATACTCTTTTAACCTTTCTGGCGCCGGAAGAGAGTTAAAATGGTATATTCTGCCGAAATGTTATCAGCAGATGAGTCATGCCCAAGATAGATTTTCATAAAGTTAAAGGCGTGCGCTACACGCAAGTTTGCGAGAACCTGTAATAATAGCTAACAAACTTCTATTTCTTAACAATGGCAAAGAAGTTGTCTTTTAAAATTTTTGAGACGATTTTGACACTCTCAATTTTCTCCACCTCCAATCCGGCTGACTTTAACTCTTTCAAAAACTCTCTTTTGCTGTACAAATGGTAGAATCTGGGTACATTCAAGTTGTCCTTTTTCCACAAAATCTCGATGTCACCAAATTCCCCTTTTCTAAAGAAGAACTCTCTCAGGAAATACGTGAAAAACCTACCCTGCCACCTCGCCCATACAGTTATTAAGGCTTTGCCATTACTTTTTAAAATCCTTCTAACTTCTCTAAGAGCCCTTAACCTTTCTTTTTTTCCTCTTATGTTATGGAGGGTTGCCACAAATAAGATATAATCAACGCTATCATCTTTAATCGGTAAACTTCTGCAATCTCCAAGCAAAAATTCTACATTGTCAAGACCTTTCTGTTCAGCTTTATTTTTTGCTATCATGAGCAAATTTCTCGAGAAGTCTATACCTATGGCTTTCTTGCATTTCTGTGCACTTATTAAAAGATGTCTTCCGTTTCCGCATCCAAGATCAACTACAATGCTATCGTTAGGAATTTTCTCAATAAAGTCAACAACTTTCTCCCATGGCCTTCTTCTCGTTTTATCAAAACTTTCCGCTATCTTTTCCCAAACTTCTCTTTCTCCCATTTGTTCATTCAATGTATATCGCTGGTTTTAATGGCTTTGCAAACCTGGATTTTTTAGCCGGATCGTAAGAACATGTTTCTGCACTCTCAACAATAACTTCTTCGGCACCAAATTCCTTTTTTATAAAATCGGCACATTCTTTTAAGAACTCGAGCTCGTTTATGCTAATCCTGAACCTCTCTTTATCATCACTAGAAAGCATCCTCAACTCCTTTGCAGTTTCTCCGACAAATTTCGAAATTTCCTTTCCCTTATCTTCAAGATCCTTTCTTTGTACCAAATCCTTTATCACGTTCCCAACTTCCTCTCCCTTAAGTAACCTTTCGTAGACCTCTCTTTTCCAGCGTGGGGATGTGTACAAGAAGATCCTTTTTGGTTTTATCTTGGTAACTTTTACTATTTCCTTTAAGTCATTCATAACTTCTTTCAGTAAATCTTCTTCAACCTCATCTTCTGCAGAGATATGCCTTTCTTCAAATTCTGGAAATCTCTCTAGAGAAACAAAACCTTCCTTTCCGATTTTCTCCCACATCTCTTCTGCCAAATGCGGAGTAAATGGAGAGACGAGTTTTATCCATTTCTCTAGAATTTCCATGATGACATTCCTATCCTTTCCTCCCCTCCTGATGTACCATTTCAGATCATTCGGTATTTCAAAGAATATTTCGTTTGCCGCATCTCTCAAATTGTACTCTTCCATGTATTTGTTTATCAGGTTAATCCTTCTAGCCATGGAACTCCTGAGCCATCTTTCCAGATGACCGTTTTCTTCTCCCTTCACTTCTAGAAGTTCGTTCACCATATTCCATATCGAAGAAATCCTACTCTTGTAATTGGAAACAAGTTGGGGATCCCATTCGACATCCACAAACGGAGAAGCGGAGTGAGCATAGTACAAGCGCATCGCATCAACTCCATACTGCTCCACCGCTTTTGGTATAGGCTCTGCTCCTCCCTTAGACTTGCTTATCTTTTCTTTTCCTTTCTGGGTTATCCACCAATGAACGAATATTCCTCTGGGCCAAAATTCAGGTGGCAGTAACGCTACATGATTCATCACAAAGACTGGAAAGTGTACGGTTTTGTGCTCCTTTCCTCCAAGGTTTATGTCAACGGGATACCAGTAAAGGACATCTCTTCTTATCTCTTCCCATATCTCCTTCTTCGCTTTACCCTTTCCAAGAAAAACAAAGTCAAAGAATTCTTCGTCCATCTCCTCGGGCTTTATTTTTCCTTCGTTCACAAACTTTGAGACGATATAGTAAATTGGATAGAGGGTAGAATCAGAAATTGGCTCTATTATCCATCCTCTTTTAAAAGGAAATTCTGTTCCGAGCCAAGAACCCTTTCTTATGCATGCCCTGTCTCCAAACCAGTCTAGAACTTTGGGCATCTCTCTCTTATAATCTTCAGGATATATGTTCATTGTCTCAACATGCTGTTTTGAAATCTCTGTTAGCTCTGGATCACTGTATTTTATAAACCACTGATCTGGTATTTTTTTGATAACCACCCTTTCTCCGCATCTACAAATAACCTCTTCCGAAAATTCTCTCATTATGGTTGCAAGTCCTCTATCAATCAAGTCTTCCTTTATGAGATCCTTTGCCTCGGAAATCCTTGAACCAGCGTAATCCATGCAGTTTTCATTCAATATTCCTCCATGAAATTCTTTCTTGTAGATAATCTCTGTCGCTTTATCCAGTTTTTCTCTATCCAGTTGACTTTTAATCCCCATCTCTTCACATATTTCTCCAGCTGGAAATTTCCCATAACCTTTTACCTTAATAATCGATATTGGCTCAATGTTAGCTCCACTCTCCTTCAGTGCAATCCAATCATATGGAGCGTGGGCAGGAACACTCATTACAACTCCAGTAGCCACATTTGGATCAACGAAAGAACCAGCCAAGATCGGTACATTCCTCTCAACCAAAGGAACTTTACATTTCTTCCCTAAAAGATCTTTTCCTCTTATCCTCCTTCCCGTTTCCTTTATCTCATCAAACTGGTACATCAATTTCTTTACTGCCTGAGAAGAGCAGATCCATCTCTCTCCATTTACTTCAATTTCGACATACTCCACATGCGGATTTATCCACATGTTTGTTACTCCAAATATGGTTTCAGGTCTAAGGGTTGCAGCAGGCAAAAAAGCGCCATCTTCCATTTTAAACTTCAAAACAACAAACTCCAAGATCTGAGCATCTCCTCCCTTTGAAATATCTGTTTCTGACTTATCAACAGCTACTGGTCCGCAGTTTGGACAATACGGGGCAAAATGGGTTTTTTGGATGAGCAATTTCTTTTCATTGAGTTTCAGAAACTGCCATCTAATAAACCTCTTGTAACCCTCTGATATAGTATCCATCAATCTAGAATAATCTATGAGGAAACCAAATCTCTTCCAGTAATCCTCCACATATACCTTGCTGAAAAATTTCACAACCTCAACAGGATCCTTCAGCCTTTCTATGGTTTTATCATCGCATCCATTTTCCTTTAACATCCTTAGAGTATCTGGATCTCCTCTCTCAACCTTTTTTGCAAATCCTACAGATGGTAAGCCAGAAGCATGGAAGCCAGCCGGGAAAAGTACGTTATATCCTTTCATTCTTTTATATCTTGAAATAATATCTGCGTAGGTAAAACCTCTCATGTGCCCTACGTGCAGATATCCAGATATTCCTGGGTACGCGAAGTGGATGAAGAATTTCTTTTTCCCCTCCTCCCTCCTTGCCTCATATATCTTTGCCTTGAACCACTTTTCTTGCCACTTTTTCTCCACTTCCTTGTAATTGAACTTCATATTTTCCCCCAAGTATTACAACATCGTTTTATAATTTTCTAGGCTGTAAGGCTCCTTGGCTGGCGATAGGTCAAAGTTTACCCATGGAACTATTGCAATCCTTCCGATGATAACCTTTGGCACATATATCTTGTGCTTTATTCCTATCCAGTTATCCCAGTAGTTCGACATCCACAAGTTAGTTCTGCAGTTCTCAAAGCTTGCGTGCCTCTTGTTACCAATAAAGTTGTTCATAGCTATGATGTTGTAATTCGATCTAACCAGATAAACTCCTTTTTCGTTGAAGGAAAAGTTATTGTAGTAGAGGATGCAACTAAACTCACCTTCCACGTAAATGCCATAGGTGTTGTTGGTAAAGGTATTGAGTGTCATCTCAGAAAATCCTTTGATTAAGTGAATTCCCTTCTTTGCCCCTTCAATCCTGTTATTTAAACATGTGCATAGAGAATTAACCAGAAAAATCCCCTCATCGAAACCTCTAACTGTGCTATTCTCAACATAGATGTAACTAAACTTTGAGTAAATTCCGTAGCCTTTTTCTCCAGTTACGGAGCAGTTGAAAATCCTAGTGGTAGAAGATTCCATACCAATTGCCACCTTTGAACCACCAATCACATGCAAGTTAGCTAAAACACAGGAAGTGCCTTTGATCAGGAGATTTGCTTCATTTTCCATTTTTCCTATGAAGACTTTTTCTTTTCCTATTAGATAAATCTCGTCAGAATCTATGTTTAAGCTATCTTCGTATCTTCCTCCATGCACAAAAACAATACCCTTTGACAGATTCTCAATAGCTTTCTTTATGCTTTCCCATCTTGATACATGCCACCCTTTCGTGTTATGGTCGTACGATGCATCTACAATGTATGCAGATGCCAGATACAGCCAGTCCTCTTTTCCATCATCAGCTTCACTCCTTATCAAGTAAAGAGAAGGTCTCTCAAAGGACAGGTTGAATGTTTTTCCTGCAAATGAACTTTCTAAAGAATCATTGAAGCAGTCCACGATTTTTATAGAGAAGTTTGCATTGAGGCAAAGGCGCACTTCTTCCTTGGCTACCTCTACGGGTATTGTACCTCCCTTTGTTAAGGTAAAGAAATAATCTGCATCGGTATATCCTTCAGATACCTCAATCTCCCCTTTTGGTACATTCCTTGCATCGCCCTTAGGTCTATCTGGTATTCTGAGTGCTGGATCTCCAAGCAGAACAAATCCGAAGAAGGTATGATTATTTATTGGATCGCAGAAGTCGTTATGCAGGAAGTAATCTTTCATGGCTTCAGAGACGATATCCCCTAACCTTTTAACACCTTTAGAATACCATTTCAAAATGTTGCTCAGCATCTCAGCCATGTAGTTTTCTCTTAGTATCTTCAAATGACCTTTTTCCAGATAGGTTGTGGGTATACCAAAATTTGCCCTGCTCCCTCCTATATAAGCTATACCGCTGGCATTTGATAGCAATACAGCTTCTCCAAAGGAAAGATTTGAACCTAGAAGGAAGGGATCAAAGGCTCCATTTGTACACGATATAGATATAACTATGGGTAAATTTCTACATGCTGGCAATTTTAGCAAATCGCTGGCATTCAATGCAGATCTTTCTAAAATTATACTTTTGCCATTTCCATGGCCAATATGGTAAAGTATGCCAAAATTTCCCTTGAAAATCCTCGTCAAGTTTTCCTTACTGATGAGTCCATTTGTTTTGAAAAGCTTGAGAGGTCTTATCCCATTGAAGTAGTTTCTATTTATGGCATCTACGGTTATTAATTCCCCTATATAAAGAGGGGTGCGGAATGGTGCTCCTCCAACCACTGCTACCTTCCTTAGAAGCTCAGAAGATCCATTCCATTTCGTGATTTTTTCCACAATATGATGGGCTTCTTCCACATTTCTTGCCGGAAGGCGACCAACCTTGTAGTTCGGTACCATATCGTAGTCTGGGGATGCATAGAAGAAATCGGTCGGTATCCATGAATATTGAGAGTGAAAGTAATAACTTGGAGGGACAAGCCTAGCATCTCCCAGTATGGTGACGTACTCTAAGTCAGGATGCGAGCCTCTATCATTTAAGAATGCTATTATCCTTTTTGCAAGGGAGTAGTTGTAGTAACTGTTTATTTTATCCCACCCATACAGGTAAATGTCTTTGAATCCTTCGTATGGAGGATCTTCTTTCTCATTGTAATTTCTGTATATCCAAGTTGTGTTAAAGATGGAAGTGGAAATCCCTTCCATGTCGTGGTATTTTTTGAGCAAACAAGCTTCTCTATAAAGGGAAGGATGGGTTATGATTATGTTCTTGCAACCGATGCCTTTCTTTGTTATGCCTTCGCCGGTCAGAAGATAATAGATCTCGATCGTACATCTTGTTAGTATAGTAGCTTTTCCTGCAGTTTGTAGATACTGTAATGGATACAATTTCATGATAAGCAATTTTTTTGATCCATCGCTAGCTATGCTATAGCGCAAGATCTTTCCTGGATAGAATCCTCTGATCCTTGTTATTTTAGAGAGGAATTTCTTGAGAGAATGGTTCCATGTCAATGTGGGTGGAGAGTTTACAAGGGTGATTTTACCCTTTATCTCCCTAAACTTAATTTTGCTAACCGATATTTTGACTATTTTTACATTGATGGGAAAATCAACAACGATGGTTTTTTGTGGAACAATGGGATAACCAAACCTTCCAGAAGGAAAACAGCCCTTTATGTCCACGTAAAATCGATCTCCAAATTTAACCAATCTGGAAGAAGAAAGATCTATCTCTATTTCTATAACTCTCTTTCTCAGCTTCTCTTCACTCAAATTTTCCAAAACGTAAACTATATCGAAATTGTAATCATTAGAAATTTGGCCTGAGGTGGCGATAGAAACTCCAGGTAGTAAAATGAGACACGTCAAAAGAAAGACTATCATCAGTTGGGCAAAATCCTTCATACGTAGAGAAAAGATTGAATTCTTTAAAATTTTTTGTGTACAATTATGAATTAGGGACAATTTTTATAAACAAACGTTGACTTGTTATGAATGTGAAAGTAATAGCAATAATTGGATTACTGATCACGCTCTTTCCTTTTTTCAAGCACGGCAATCCATGAAAAGATGGAGAACGTAAATTTATTTGATGAAAATGTTAGAAGAACATTATACGTTGGCGGCTCCGGCCCGGGAAATTATAGCAAAATACAAGATGCTATAGACAATGCAAGCGATGGAGACACGGTGTTCGTCTATGAGGGAATATATTATGAAAATATTGTCATAAATAGGAGCATAAATTTAATTGGAGAAAATGCCAAGACGACAATAATAGATGGGATGGAGAAGAGCAGAACAGTTTTTATTCTCGCGAGTAATGTTTTGGTATATAATTTTACAATAAGAAATGGAACCATCGGAATTGGTAATTCAAGATGGCACGAGAATTTGGAAAAAATAACAATAAAGAACAATATAGTGATCAATAATATCTATGAAGGGATCTCTTTATGGCGATGGTATCATATATGGAAATACCGTTAGTAATGATAGATGGGGGATATGTTTATATGGCTCCTATTTTAATGTGGTAGTCAACAACAACCTTATGAAAAATGAAGAGAATGCCCATGTATATTATTGGGGAAATTGGCCCTTGTTCTGGACAAACCGATTCCTAA
>JAGHAD010000132.1 GCA_021161685.1 Thermoplasmata archaeon
CAAACCTTTGGAGAAAGAAATGCAATAGAGCAATGGTACAGTCTGTTCAAAGCTAGGGTAAAGAGATTCTGGAAGAGATTTCCATATTGCAACAATTCCATTTTTCATTCAAAACAAATTTATACCGATTTACAATTATAGAACATGTGATATAAAATGCTGAAAATCATCCCAATTCTTTTCCTTCTATTGGCACCTAACGGCTTTGCAAGCATTAATTATTGCAACGAATCGCATTATAACAACATGTGGGCTTTACTCATAGCAGTTGGTGTATATGCTGAGCATCCAGAGCAGAACAGACCCTCCATGCTGGAAGCATTAAGTAATATCAAGGGTGCATTACTCTCTTCTCCATGCTGGCGAGAGGATCACATAAAGGTTATAAAAGGCAGGGATGCAACGGTAAAGAACATATTGAGAGGATTCCTGTGGCTCCTGAGCGTGAGCAGGAAAAATGATTTTTCATTGGTCTACATAACCACACATGGTTTTCCCATTCTTGCTGATATCCCTCCATTTGATGAAAGCGATAGAAAGGATGAAGCTCTTGCCAGCTATTTTGGTTTTGTAAATCCACTTGCAATCTTGTGGGATGATGAGATTAACTTTTTTCTCAGTTTGCTCGAATCAAAAGGAGTTTGTCTTATAGTTGATAGCTGTTACAGCGGTGGCTTCAATGATGCTCCTTTCTTTGGAAAAATGAACAGGGTCGTTCTGATGTCCTGCAAAGAGGATGAAATTTCATACGGCTCTGTATTTTCTAACTACATAGCCGAAGGGCTAAGCGGAAAGGCGGATTGCAACGATGATAAAGTAATAACCGCAGAGGAGTTGTTCAACTATGCAAGAGAAAGGATGGAACACTGGCTTCATCATCCAACGATGTGCGATTGTTATCCAGGAGATCTTCCCGTTACGTTTCTGGCTACCTAACAAAATCTATTCCTATCTCTTCTGTCCTTATCCTCTGCTCTGGACCAAGAATCTGCTTTGATTTGACGCCGGTTACGACGACCATCGTTCTTATCTTACCCCTCAAATTTGGATCTATCGTAGTACCCCATATTATTCTTGCATTTGGATCTATCCTTGAGTAAAGTTCCTCCACAACCCTCTCTGCCTCACTTATGGTCATGTCGTCTCCACCGATAACATTTATAAGAGCACCCGTGGCACCAGATATATCAACTTCAAGCAATGGAGAATTCAAAGCTTCCACAACTGCATCCACAGCCTTGTTCTCCCCCTCTGCCTCTCCTAGACCTATCATCGCAACCCCTCCCCGCTTCATCACCGTTTTCAAATCTGCAAAGTCTAAATTAACGAGCCCGGGCATGGTTATCATTTCCGTTATTCCCTTTATCGATCGCATTAAGATTTCATCTGCAACCTTGAAAGCATCGTTGAGGGAAAGGTTTGGAACAATGGAAAGGAGCTTGTCATTTGGTATAACTATTACGGTATCACACGCTTCTTTTAACTTATTAAGTCCTTTCTCTGCATTCTCCGCTCTTATCATACCTTCCACACTGAACGGAAGCGTAACCACACCTATCGTTAAAGCCCCAATTTCCTTTGCTATCCTGGCAACGACCGGCGATGCTCCGGTTCCAGTTCCTCCACCCAAACCGCAGGTGACAAAGACCATATCAGATCCCTGAAGAGCAGACCTTATCTCCGCCTCGCTGTCCTTTGCAGCCTCCTCCCCTATGTGCGGTAAAGAACCAGCCCCTAGACCTCTTGTTATATGCTTTCCTATAAGTATTTTTGTTGGAGCATTTGATAGAAGCAGATGCTGAGCATCGGTATTTATTGCTATCAAATCAGCCCCAGTTATGCCTTCTTCCACACATCTATCTATCGTATTTGTTCCAGCTCCACCACAGCCAACCACTCTTATTGTTGTCGTAAGACTTGAAAGTAACTCTTCCAGCTCTTTGTCATCCGTTCCTTTGATTTGGTTTTTGCTCCCAACCCTTGGCGATAATCTCTTTTTAGTTTTTCCCTTATTCTTAGATATTGCCTCTTCCACAATTTTTTTCATCGCATCCCCTCCTATAAAGGGGCTGTTAACCGTAAAGAATTACCCTTTATTAAACGTTTCTTTTATATTAGTTGGTTTGATAATTCATACGATCTCTAAGGAGAAGTCCTTTGATTTAATGCTGTGCGTAATATAACCAAGGGATATTCGATCGGCGAATTCAGCATAGTCAGTTATGTTTTCTTCGTTTATCCCTCCCGAAGCTTCTATTTTAACATTAGGGTTAATCTTCCTTAATTTACTAGCTATCCTTCTGCCCTCCTCAGCGGGAATATTGTCCAGCATAATCCAGTCAACCCCAATTTCCGCAGCTTTGATCGCATCTTTTTCATTTTCAACCTCAACCTCTATTATCTTATCCTTTATTTTTTCTCTCACCCTTCTCACAGCTTCTTCTACCGATCCAACTACCTTTAAATGATTATCTTTTATCAAGACTGCATCAAATAGACCAAATCTATGCGGTACTCCACCCCCGATAACAACCGCTTTCTTTTCATATTTCCTGAATCCCGGTGTTGTTTTTCTGGTCGCCGCAATCTCAATTCTTGGATTTATCCTTTTGCACTTTTCAACGAGCTTCCTGGTTTCGCTCGCTATTCCGCTCATTCTGCAAAGAAAATTAAGAGCCAGCCTCTCCCCCTTCAATATATCTTTCACTCTACCCTCAACTTCAGCAACCACTTCACCCTTTTTAACTTCCTCCCCATCTTTCTTCCTTTTCACAAGCCTGGCGCCAACCCTTCTAAAGACCTCCTCTGCCTCTTCCAATCCAGCCAGCAGACAGTCTTCCTTCGCTATAATGATTGCCTTCCCTCTCTCATCACCAAATATGGAATCTGAGGTTATGTCTCCTTCTTGTCCAAGATCCTCACTTAAATAAATATCTATTAAATCCATGTGTTGGAATCAGAAAAGAAATGATATATAGCTTTTCCTCCATACCTCTTGCTAGACTTCTCGCATCCAGAAGCTTATAAAAGTAGATTTGTTTTACTGTTTTGATGAAACTTGGCATAATAGGATGCGGGGCTATAGGGACTGACGTTGCTCTGGCTGCCGATGATATGGAAGAAATCGAGAAGATATATCTCTATGACAAGCTAAAGGAAGCCGAAGAAAAACTGATCAAAAGGTTAAAGAAAGGGGAGCTTGTTAAAAATGGGGAAGAGCTCATAGAGAAATCTGACGTTGTTTTTGAGGCCGCATCACAGGAGGCGGTTTTTGAATATGGAGAAAAAGTGCTTGAGAAAGGGAAGGATTTAGTAATAATGAGTATGGGAGCGCTGTTTGATGATGGGTTTAGGGAGAAGCTTGTAAGTTTAGCGAGAAAAAATAAATGTAAGATATACCTCCCTTCTGGAGCGGTTTGCGGAATTGATGGAATCGCAGCTGCAAGCATAGGAGGATTACACCAAGTAACCTTGGTTACTACGAAACCACCAGAGTCTTTGGGTATTGAATCAGAGAAGAGAGAAGTTCTGTTTGAAGGAAATGCCAGAGAAGCAGTAAAGAAATATCCTCAAAATATAAATGTTGCTGCATGCGTCTCCCTAGCTGGTCTTGGATTTGATGAAACTAGGGTAAAGATCGTCTCAGATCCCGTAGCAGCGAGGATACATCATAAAATCCTGGCACATGGTAAGTTTGGAAGGCTTAGAGCTGAAGTAGAAAACATGCCAAATCCGAACAATCCAAAGTCAAGCTATCTGGCTTCCCTCTCTGCGATTGCAGTGCTTAAAAGAATAGTCAGTCCGGTTCAGATTGGTTAAGGATGGTGAGATTTGAGATCAAATACAGGGACGCTTGCGGTAGGCTGGGCATTTTAGAAACGAAGCATGGAAAGGTAGAGACCCCTGCACTGCTTCCAGTTATCAATCCAAATAAGTTGTTCATCTCCCCAAAAGAAATGGAAAAACTCTTTGATACCAAGATAATTATAACCAACGCCTATATCATTTACAAGCACAAGGACTTAAAAGAGAGAGCCCTAACTGAAGGGATCCATGAATTGCTTGACTTTAAAGGCGTTATAATGACCGATTCGGGAGCCTTTCAGTCGTATGTTTATGGAGATGTAGATGTGAAGCCCAGAGAGATTTTGGAGTTTCAAAGGGAGATAGGAAGCGATATTGGTACAATTTTAGACGTCTTTGTTCTTCCAGATGATGATCATGAGGAAGCAAGAAAAAAAGTTAGAGAGACAATAAAAAGGGCGAAGGATGCGGTTGGTGAGAAAGGAGAAATGCTCCTTGCATGTACAGTGCAAGGAGGAAAACATGAAGATCTAAGAGAGGAATGTGCAAAAGAGATGAGCAAACTAGATGCAGATGTGTTTCCAATTGGAGGAGTTGTTCCATTGATGGAGAAACAGCTTTACGGGGAGTTGGCAAAAGTTATTGTGCATACAAAAATGCATCTCGATCCATCCAAGCCAGTCCATCTTTTCGGGGCAGGACATCCAGTAACGTTTCCCGTTGCAGTAGCTTTGGGATGCGATTTGCTTGATTCTGCTGCATATGCAAAGTATGCAAGCGATGATAGGATGATATTCCCGTGGGGAACTGAGAAGTTAAATGAACTGGAGGAAATACCTTGTCA
>JAGHAD010000075.1 GCA_021161685.1 Thermoplasmata archaeon
AATCCATTCTTTAACACGTCCTTGCTCCTGCAGTAAGGACATGCTATACCGTGCATCCCAATCCCCACAATCGCAAGGGATGCACGGTATATCTATCTTATTCATCCACAATTAACTTCGCAGTACCTCCTTTTGGTTTGTCCCCTAAAATCTATATAGAGAGTTGTCTTAACCAAACCTAGTGCTGGTTAATGCAGATCTTCATATTCACTCGAGATTCTCTGGAGCGACGAGCGAATCCATGACCATCAAAAAAATCGCACGAGAAGCGCCAAAGAAAGGAATCGATATCCTTGCAAGCGGCGATTGCCTGCATCTGGGATGGCAAAAGGAGATAAGAAGCTGTGAAAAGGTAGATGAGGGGACATACGAATTTGAGGGCACGAGATTTATACTAAGCACAGAAGTTGAAGATAAAAACAGGGTACATCACTTACTCTTCTTTCCATCCTTTTCATCCGTTGAGGAATTCAGATCAAAGGTAGAGAGGTTTTCATCAAACATAGACATAGACGGCAGACCAAAACTATCGCTCGATGGTGCTGAGGTTGCGGAGATGGCGAAGGATTGTGATGCTCTAATAGGACCCGCACATGCATTTACCCCATGGACTGCTATGTATGCGTATCATGATTCTTTGAAAAGTTGCTACGGAGATATGAGTAGCTACGTGTCTTTCTTAGAACTCGGATTGAGTGCAGATTCAGATTACGCAGACAGAATTCTGGAGCTCCACAGAGTTACCTTCTTGACGAATTCCGATTCCCATAGCCCTCATCCAGTAAGGTTAGCTAGAGAGTTCAATAGATTGGAAGTAGAAGAGGCGACCTTTGAATGTATAAGAAAAGCAATCCTTAGGAGAGGAAACAACAGGGTCATTTTGAACGTTGGACTCCCTCCTCAAGAGGGGAAGTACAATGAATCTGCCTGCATTTCATGCTACAGGCATTATAGCCTTAAGGAGGCAACGGAAAGGGGATGGAGATGCGTATGCGGAGGAAAGATAAAGAAAGGAGTTAAAGATAGGGTAAGTGAGCTTGCAGATCTCGACGAACCAAAACATCCGGATCATCGCCCGCCTTACTTGCATATCATACCCCTGGCAGAGATTATAGCGAAAGCCCTTAACCAAAGCTCACCTTTTACCAAAACAGTAAATAAAAGATGGAGCGAACTGGTTGAGGTATTTGGTGATGAAGTTACCGTTTTGGTCGATGCAGATATAAACGATATAGCAAAAGTTACCGTCCCAGTCATTACAGAGGCTATACAAGCATTTAGAGAGGGTAAGGTAATCATTCATCCTGGCGGGGGAGGAAGGTATGGAATTATAGAGATACCCCCTGCAGATGATACCATAGAGATAGATCTAGATGGTCAGAAGACCCTTTTAGATTTCGAATAGAAACGCTTATTAGCAAGGAAATTTTTAGAAACCCTACATGCAGGGAGGAAGATCGAATCTACTTTTCCTACTTATTTTGATCTTTCTCATTCACCTTCCATTCTCCCAAGGATCATACGTTATGGATAAAGTGAATTCGTTTTTCTTTGATCCCTTGGAAGACAACTCAAACATAGATCTACATCTCAGCAGGAACTATACCATAACAGAGGAAGGTGTAAGGATACTACAAAGAACTTTTTGCGACAACTTTACCGTTATGAGCAAGAACTGTTCCGCTTACAAGAAAGTTAATGCCCTGCCATATCCATTATTTCTGGTAAATGACCCTTTTGGACCAGATGTGCCGGGAGAAAAGGAACTTAGCAGTGGGGAAAAAAGAGCTATGTCCATTAAGGGAAATGGCTTCGTCTGCACCGCATCAACTTATGGATTTTTCGCTCCCTTTCATCATTTCAGGTTTTTTATCAATGCATCGAAGGAAAATGTGATTAAGCTCGTTATTTATTGGAATGGTACTTTTGATAGCGATCAGGTTAGACTGCTGCTGTGGAATTACAACTCGCTTGGCGGAAAAGGATCTTGGAGTTGTGTACGTAGCATAGAGAGAAAAGGTCTGAACACGATTGTGATAGCTGACAATGCAAAGGACTATGTAAGTAAGAAAGGATACGTCGATGTCATTGTGCTCCCTGCTATCGATAATGCCAATCCACCTACCATGATAAAAACCTACTACATTTCGCTCTCCGTAACCGTAGCCCAATATCACAAGGAAGCTATCGTCGTAACGAAGCCCATAGATCCGGGTGCACTTTGGAGATGGGAGGCGGTGAAGTACAATAAGTTTTTGCCATTTGGAACGGAAATCAAATGTTTTATTTTGGACCAGAATGCAAGGGTAATAAAGTCTCTAGAAGGGAATGAGGAAGGTTTTAGCGAGCATTACATAAGTATATGCAAGTTATCGAATGAGTATCCAAAGATAAGACTGAAATTTGTCCTGAAAACAAAGGATCCAAAAATTTCTCCTTACCTTTTAAACTACACCGTGTTATGGCAGAGGGATGAAGGGAAATGGATGGACACGCTCACATGGAATTATGCGAATGATCCGAGGATCGATGAGGTTGGTAAGGATTACATTATATCTACCCCCATTTACTCTCCTCCAGGCTACTGGTGGAGCAAGTTGCATTTTAACTCTAGTGGAATGGTGAAAATTAGTATACTCAATGAGAAAAGGAACACCATTGTTGCAAATGCAAGCAATGGCTACAACATGTCGAGCTTATGTTATAAGGTTATAAGGCTGAAGGCAAAATTTATCGGCAATGAAACTAGGCGACCAATACTGGAAAACTGGTCGATCGTTTTCAATGAAAGTGAGGAACCTCCAGAATTTGAGAAAATAAATATAAGCTATGTGAACAAACCTGTGGAGAATTTTACGGTAAGGGTATGGGATGAAAATCCCGGTCTTTTGCCTTCAACTGCCAAGTACAGATTGGTTTACAAGAAGAACGAAACGTTAAAATTCTTTGTTTCGGACTGGCTTCCAGCTAAATGCTCTGCGGAAAGCTGTTCAAAGGAAGCTGTGTTGATTGCAGAGAATGTGTACATATTTTATGATCCAGAGCTTGAGAACATACTGAACCTTTCTGGGGAAAGGGAAATCACGTTGTGTTATATACAGTTCTACATAGAGGATGCAGCGGGAAATGGAGCAACACAGAAGTACAAGATTCTGATAGATACCACTCCTCCAAAATCCAGAATTCTAGAGAGTGTAAGCGATCTGGGCTTTTATCATGACTTTGAATACATCAATTTGAGTGCCGAAGCAGTGGATAACGAAACCGGAATAAAGAGCGTCACCCTTTACTTCTTCATATCCTTCGATAACATGACCTTTGATGGTCCTTACGAGTATGAAACCTTAAGTTCTCCTCCTTGGAATTGGTCATTTTTTCCCCTCGGAAGCGCTTACTACGCTTTTCTTACTATTGCGGTAGATAATGCAGGTAATGTCGAGAAAAAAACGGAGAGGGAAATAGTTTTGATGTGCGATGCGAGAAAACCAGATCCACCTCAATTTGAAAGAAAAGTTCACTGGTTATCTTCTAATGAGGTGAACTTCGTAAACTTCTCAGACGATCTCTTACTGTACAAGATAAGATATAAGATAAAAGGTCAAGGTTTTGTTTGGCATGATGTTGCAGAGGGAATAAACGCAAGGAGCTTTAACCAAAGCTGGAAATTCGATCAGTACGACTGGGAAATGATGGAGGAGGGTAAGGAATACTACGTCTATTTTGATATAACAGATAGGGTTGGAAATGAATACCTAACCCCTGAAGATGGTGAGGCTCTCTTGGTTGCAAAGGATACAAGGAAACCGGTTGCGGAGATAGATAGGATAAAGGTGTGGCAGTGGAAGACACCCATAAAATTGACCACATACGTTAGTGATAAGGAAAGTGGCGTAAGGAAGGTTGAACTGTTCTATCAGTTCTCTCCGGATAACAAAACATGGAGTAAGTGGAAACTTTATGGAGTTATTGAAAAAGTTAGTGGAGAGTATACTTGGGACTTTTCTGCTCCAGATGGCGATGGATACTACAAGATCTACGTAAGAGCCGTGGACTTTGCTGGGAACGAAGAAACTTCGGGATACGAAATAGTGGGGATAACTATTTTTCCATTCAAGTATGTAGCTACCTTTATTTCCACTTTCGTGGTTTTTGCCATAGTTACCTTTATTGTTACAAAAAGATTCTAACCAATGTACTGCAAATCTTCAGACTTTTCCCTTGCAGCTCTTTCTAAATCCTTCAACTGTTGAGCAATGCTTTCTATCTCCATAGCTTTCCTCTCTAGCTCGGTTAAATCCACATCTATATTCAAAACCCTATCAAGTACCTTTAGAACAGCTTTCGCACTTTTTGGATCAACTAGGTAGCCTGGGGTTTCGCCCATCAAACAAACGCCTTCAAATCCATACAATTTACCAATGCCAAGAAGCAATCCACTCGCTCCAACTATACCTCCGCCTGGCTCATTTTCTCTAAAGATAACACCATAGCTCTTCATTTTCTCTACCAACTTTCTCGATGTCGCTGCTCCTATAACGTGTGGTTCCTTTATTTCTCTTCCAAGACCATATCCTCCAAGAGTAAATATCTGCTTTACGTTGAATTCCTTCGCTATTTTAAGTATGGTGTGTGCCAGCTCATACTGACCACTCGATGACAATCCCTGGTAATCTCCAGTTAGCAAAATGAGATCATGCTGTTTCCTGTTCTTAGCCTTGTAATAATAAAGTTCATTCCTTACCAACTTCACTGTTCCATCTGCATTTATGAATACTTGTGGAGGAAAGTCCTTGCTATATATTTCGATAAATTTCTTTGCACCGATGTTTTCTATGAGGTGTTCAACTGCAAGCTTACCAACATTTCCTATTCCAGGTAAACCTTCGATGAGTATTGGATTTTTGAGCGAAGGTTTTTTGCCTATATATCTAACGATTACCTCCTCCATTCTCCTCCAACCTCTTAAGTTTCTTTAGAGCAAGCCTATACCTTCCATACCTGTCCTGAGGGGAGAATCGCGCTGGTCCTTTAGTTATAGTATCTCTTCCACATACTTTACATTTTTCCTCCAATGTATATGTTTTACACTTAACGCAATACCGAAGTAACCTCATTTCTCCACATGCCTGCTAAATTCACATGTGCCATAACCATTCTTCATGTAATTCTGAACCCTTTCTACAGCTCTTTTAAGCTCTTCCTCAGCTATCTTGTAGTCTGGAGCTTTTACCGTTATCAGATAGCTTGGCGCTCCCCTGTAAGTTACCTCTATGCTTACATCATCATACCCGCTTTGCTCCGCCAGCTCCAAAGCTTTCCTTATATGTTCAACGCCATCTGGTAATGGTGAGGTTACTTTAAGCAAGCCCTTTATCTTAACAAAAGGTATCTGTATATTCTCCTTTGCGATCCTTTTGAACTCCTCAATCCAATCCCCAGAGAAACCTTCTTTTTCGAGAATCTGAGGATCATAAACGGTTTCTTCAAAAGAAGCATAGAGTGAACCAAATTTTTCAATAAGCCTTTTTCCAAACTCCTCATAGCAATCTTCCACATTCTTGCCCAACCTCTTTGCTAGCATTTCAAATAACTTGCTAGCCTTCTGCTCATTTTTCCATTCCTGTATTTTTTCTCTCCTCTGATGCTCATTCACCCTCTTCAAGGATAGATCTATATGTCCCTTTTTCTCATCTACATGCATCACCTTGCAAACGACTCTCTGCCCCTCTCTGACGTGATCTCTTATCCTCTTTATCCATCCGGGAGCAACTTCAGATATGTGAATGAATCCTTCTTTATCCTTATACTCATCGAGTATCACAAAAGCACCAAAATTCTGAACCGTCCTGACTGTACCAACGACGAGCTCTCCTTCCTCTGGAAAACCCTCTTTCTTAATCATTCTATCTCTTCGATTAACTCTCCCTTTATTTTAGCCTTTCCTCCAGTCGGCTCAGCTAGTGTGGCTCCGCAGATGTGACAAGATACGATCCTTGAAGCTTTGTTGAATATAACTTGCTCATTCCCGCAATCCTTGCACCTAACCCTTATAAATTTGCTCCTTGTCTCCATTTTATCTCTCTCCAATCTCTAGATGTTTTGTCCTTATGGTTGGTGAATGATGTCTCCTATTACATTCTAGACATCTGAATCTAATTGGCATTCTCTTACTAGCCTTTTCTCTACCCTTAGGTTTCGGTCTTGGAAAACCTCCATAACCACTTGTCGCTCTTCTGAACCTCCTCTGTCCCCATTTTAGCTCGCTTGCCTTTTTCTTCTTTACTTTCTCGATTTCATGTAAGGTATGTTTTTTGCAGTTGGGGCAGAACCTCTTCACCTTTTTTGGAAGCTTCATGTCCCTTAGAGTAATGTGAAGGTCATATAAAAAGCTAGCTAACACAAAATAAGAAAAACAAAGCTTGACACGAAAGGTGCTGTCAACATTAGCCTGAAAGAATAAAAATAATTGCACCCCATTCCTCTTGGTCGGGGTGATATCCAATGGAGGGGAATGGGGTGCAATTGTTAAGAGATTTGCTAAAAGAAAAATCTATCGTCATAAGAGAAAGAACACCTGTAGAGATTATCCTCTACAGCGTGTTCCTTTATCTCT
>JAGHAD010000093.1 GCA_021161685.1 Thermoplasmata archaeon
ATCCAAATCCAAAGATGGCTTATTTCAAGAGGTCAAGATGAAATTTATCTTTTACAATATGCTGTTGAATCTCTGAGCATATTTCCAAAAGAACAATTAGCTGGGGATATGCTCTGTCCAGCTAATTATTCAACACAGCAATTTGTAACAAAAAGATCGAAAAGCCATAGTCATAAGCTATCTTTGTGACGCAATTTGGGAAAAATGGTATATAAAGAGGAATCTTTTCATTTTATCATGAAGCGGATAGCAGAGATATCGATGTCTCTGGTGATTGCTCTCCTTTTGATGGTGCCATGTTTGGGATATAATTTTTCCTCACATGAGAAATCTGGGATAGTGCTGGAAAATAATTTTGTACACATTGAGTTTTCGGATTCTTTCACGCTCGAGGAAATATTTGATAAACAGACCGGAGAAAAATACAGCTTCTCTGGTAGTCCATTGTGGAGAATTACAGCTGTAGATATCAATGCTTCAACGATGGATGAAAGCGTATTTGTTACGGTTACTCCTTTTGACATTTCCACTGAGAAGAAATATACAATGGATGAGAGAGAGGACGTAAATATTCTCCATCTTCAGTGGAATATGCTCCAATTTAAATCCCGTGTGGATGTCGAAATAAAATTACCCAAAGATTCTTTCCTCAGTTACTGGAGCATAGACATTGAAAATAATAACGATAGATATGCCATATGGTACGTTGAGTTTCCATACCTGAAGATTAAACCAATTGGTGGCAACAAGTACGACGATTATCTCGTTATATCCCGACATGCGGGAGTACTTGTTAGTGATCCGATAGACAGGATACACTGGAGTGTATCACCTTTCGAAGAGGTTATGGCTTCCAGAGATACTGCATCTACTGGTTTCAAAGGAACCTATCCAGGATCATATAGTGTTCAATTCTCGGCACTTTATGATAGAGATGGTGATGGAATATATCTAGCAGCATATGACGGTAATATGTATTCTAAGCGTTTCCTCTTCAATGGAGACAACCATGATACCCTAACTTATAGTCTAAGACAATTCCCGGAGAAAATGCTGACACCGAGTGAAGATTATAAGAGTCCATACGATGCGGTAGTTGGCGTATTCCATGGAGATTGGATGGATGCAGCTGAGATATATAGAGAATGGACAATAAAGCAGGAATGGTGCAGTAAAGGACCTCTATACACCTGGAAAGATCTGTCGGAAACTGCATACAATATCGATATATCCATCGGTGTCACATACCGGCTTGCACTTGATACTCCCATACTATACGACGAGAATCTGGAAAACCTTCTGGCCATGAAAGAATTCTTCGATAACATCTCATCGGTGGATGGTCTCCCTCCCACTTATTGCGTGCATCTCAGAGGATGGTCAAAATATCTTGATGTTATAGGTGAGAGAGGCACTCCAGATTACTTCCCGCCGCAGCCGAGGCTCAGAGATTTTGTATCCACGCTGAAAGCCAAGAATTTCGTGATAAATGTATATATGGGAGACATGGTTTTTGATAGGAATAATCCGCTTGATCTAGAAAGTCGATGGAACTGGAGTGAAGCACAACCTTATGCAATGTACAATCCGCTCGGAAAAGTTTACTCAAGGTTCAGACCATACTATGCATGTATGGATCCATCCACAGACTGGTGGCAGAACAGTCTTGCATCTCTAGTACCACAAGCTCAGAAATACTGCCTTGCAGATAGTATATACTGGGATCATGTTCCACAGATGAGGCTCGATTTCAAAAAGAACATGAGCCATGAGGGAGGGGGAAACTACTATGGACTGGGTTACAGAGAGATGGCCCGTAAATACAGGGATGCAGGTAGAATAAATGATCCAAATCACTTCATATGTGATGAAGGAGAATGTGAGATAGAAATAGGCGTATTTGATGCATTTCTGAATGAATGGTTCATACTGGCGAATGGAAACTTATATGAGTTTACCGGTCTTGGCATACCGATTCCTCTCATCACTTACATTTATCATGACTATGTGATGATGGTAGGTGGCATCAGAAATAAGAATAAAGGACTCAACGGCTTTTCCAGCCCAGAGCAATTTGGATTCTACACTGCATACACCTTTGTCAACGGAAATAAGCCCCTCTTTCCCGCAACCAGTGGTATGTCTTATACCTTCACGAAGTGGAAAAATGGCGAGATGGATGATGAATGGGTTAGAGAGATGGAGTACTTCGGAAGAATCGTAAAAATTTACCGGATAGGAAAAGAACCACTGACATTCGGCAGATACCTGCGCCCGCCAAAGCTTGTGGGAATTGGGACGGAGAGAATAATCTTCAACGGACACGATACCGATATACCCGCAGTTTTGGCTGGAGCTTTTCTATGGAATGATACAATATACATACCTGTCACCAACTGGGGAGGAACAACGCAGAGTATAAAACAGATCGATTTCAGCAAGTGTGGCTGGTTACCAGAGTGTTATGAGCTATCAATGATGGATGAAAATGGTGTGCATTCTCTAGGTATATATCAGAGCAAGGTAATTGATATTGATCTCCAGATCAAATCGAAGGATGCATGTTTTCTGGTTATAAAGAAATCCGACAGTGGTGTAAGCATTACCAGACCAAGAAATGGCTTATACATATTTGACAGAAAGATACTGCCCTTACACGGTACAGTTGTGGTAGGTGGAATAACAATAACGGTGGAAGCATCAAAAGATACAAGCAAGGTGGAATTTTACATAGATAATGATCTCAAATACACCGATGATACCTATCCCTTCTCGTGGTTCTGGGATGAGAGGAAATTCGGTATACACACCATAAAGGTTTTAGGCTATAGTCAAAGCGGGACGCAGACAGATGTCATAACCGTTTACAAGATACTCTAGGTCAGAATTCCTGACCCAGAAACAAACATTCTTTTACACCATGTGCCGAACTTAAACTCTCCGGTGCACAGCTAAATACGCAGGCATGGAGTTTTGCATCATTAAAACTGACATTCGTTAGATCTGCTCCGGTGAAATCCACGAATTCTATTTCGTGCATCAGATCACCTCTGCAATCAGCTCAGAATCTCTTCGAGTAGATCATGCTTTTGTGCATATTTAATTTCCTGAGCTATCCTCCTGCCCGTTGATAAATCTGGTTGGATCAAATCTGAATAGGGAGAACCAGATATGTAAGGATTCGTTCCGGCAACAATCCTGGCTGATATCTCGAACACCTTGAATTTTAGATCTTCGGTCACTACCGTTTCTAGACAGAAAGGACCTATAACCCCACCAAATAACTCGATCGATTTCTCTACAATCCTTTCACCCATCCTGAAAACCTCCGGAAGTAAAGATTCTCTTATAACTATCGGTATATTTCCGGTAACTACAAAAGTTGGGTGTATCCCTATTTCCTCAAGTTCCGATATTGACCCTATCCTTTGTAGCTCGTCGATCGTTGTCTCGTCTCTCCTGTCCATCGATAGTAGCTGTAAGGATCCTTTGCTCAGCTTATATCCATCCTCCCTTATTGGAGAGTAGAAATAGTGCAGGTAATATCTGGTTCCCATGACAAATTCTTGTATCGTAAAGGGTTTACTCCAATCCACGAGTTTTTCAAACTCTTCGTAGGTCTTTGCTATGAAGAAACCTTTCCCACCTTTTGCTCCATGGTATTTGACTATAACCGGTCTATCTATGTCCTTTGGGTCTCCTATCTGCTTCGGCATATCTAATCCAGCTCCTTCTAACCACTTTCTCTCAAGCTCTCTGTCAGATTCCCAAAGCAAAACTTTTCTGTTTCCAAATATTGGCACTTTTAAATCTAAAAATTTCTTAGCTCCAAGGTATTCAACAAAAGATCCATGAGGTATTATTATTGCGTTCTTTTCCCTTAACTCTTCAGCTAACTTTGGAATATCCTTGTAGTCATCGACTATCATGAATTCATCTGGTTTGCCAAGAGGAAAAGCATCATAAAATTTAACGTTTTCTTCCTTAGCTATACCTATAGTTCTAAAACCTTCTTTTCTCGCCCCGTTGAATATCTGCAAACTTGAATGGGAACATATGGTAGCTATAGAAAGTTTTTCTTTATCGTAACCCTCTAGAAGCTCTCTTATCTCGAAGACCATATAAAGGGCATGAAAAGAGAGTTTTTATCGATTTCGATCAAGCGTACTTCTCTATCATCCTTTTGAGAAACTTTATGGAGAGGTACTCACTTAACCCGTAGATTACAAAAAATAACCTTGCAAGGGAGTTAGCCAGTGAAAACAGCTTTCCAAGCTCAGCCTTCCATCTTTTTTCATACAAAGATAAATCCATCTCCCTGAAATCTCTCCTTGCAAATTTGATCAAAACTTCCGCAGCTATCTTTCCGCATATGGCAGATGTTGTATTTCCAGCTCCTATACTTGATATAATTTGTGATGCCGCATCTCCAACGAGTATAGATCTCTTACCATATGTCTTTGTTGGTTTTGAAAGCGGTAGAAAAGCTCCCCTCCATTTTTTGACTTCCGGGAACCTTCGCCTGAATGAATCAAACTTCCTTGAAAAATACCTCTTATAACCCTTTTCAAAAGCTCCTATCCCTATGTTCCATTCCTCCCTTTTCGGAAAAAACCATGCATATCCATAGGGTATCACATCCTTTCCCACTTCGACTCTGCATGTATCAAAAGGTATCTTTTCTGCCCTCCCCTCAACCGCAAAACCTAAACTAGGTTCGTTGATACCCATCCATTTCCTAACCACCGACCTCACTCCATCAGTCCCAACCACAACCTTTGCTTTTATTCCTTGCGGTAAAATCGTTGGAGGATCTCCCTCTATGCTTCTCACTTTACTACCCATCAAAACCTCTCCTCCCTTCTTTTTCACCTGCTTGAAGAGTTCTTGTTCCACTAACTTTTTGTTCGTAGTAACAAAGTGGAAAGGAAGGATCAAATCTCCGTATCTGGTGTGAACTATCGTTTCGTCGATCTCTCTTTCAATCCCTATCTTGCTCTCATAAAGATCCTCAAAGAAATCGTATTTACCAATTTTTGGTATAATTCCCTCTCCGCAAGCCTTCTGGAAGAAATCGGTATGCTCTTCAACCAGAATGAAATCGACGCCTTCCTCTGCTAGAAATTTTGCGGTTGTGAGACCAGCTATACCTCCTCCAATTATAACGACATCTTTTTTCATCTCGCAACAATCTTAATTATGTCCCCGTTTTTAAGCTTGTGATCCGCTCCAACTACCCTATGAGTTCTTGCGTCTATTGCTTTTATAAACCCTTCACCAAGATCAGTATGTATCTTATACGCCAGATCCCTAGCTGTACTTCCCTCTGGAAGGAGGAAGGCGTCCGGAAGTACCCTGCCTTCAGAATCGGTCAGGCGGTTTTCATCCTCTACGGGGTAAACCACGATCAGTTTTAACAAATCAAATGCAACCTTTTCTATACACTGTTGAATACCCGTAGATCCAAATGGTTCCAAAACTTTTTTTCTTATGAATTCCAGAGCTTCTCTTTGCTTCTCGGTGATTTCAGCATCTTCATTTATCTCAAAATCGGAAGATCCGGAAAGATATTTTATGATGTTCTTTTCCATGGCTCTCTTCAGAGCGAGCTCAGCTTCGGCGCTAGTTGGTATGGCGATGTATCCCTTTTCGGAGAGAGAAGACCTTATTTCTTCGACCTTTTCCTTTGGTACGAGGTCGCACTTATTAAGGGCAATTAACATCGGTTTACTTACTTTTCTTAACTCAAAAGCGAGTGAGAGCAGATCTTTTTCACTCCAAGAAGTTGGTTTTTCTATGGGTAGAGACAGCTTGGTTATCGCATGGTGCACTTGCTCTTCTTTTATTTTAAGTCCAGTTAACCTGCTCGCCAATAGGCTATAGATCTTTTTACCTTCCAACTCACACTGCCTTGCCATCCTATTCCAGTCTCTCTTTATGATATCCAGCAACCAGTAACATATCTCCCTCTCTAAGAAATCCACGTCCTCTCTTGGATCGTGGGAGCCTATTTCACATATTCTTCCTTCGAAGTCGGTTCCGCCAGAAACGTCAACTATATGTATAAAAGCATCTGCTTGCCTCAAATCATCAAGGAACTTGTTGCCCAAACCCTTTCCTTTATGTGCATCGGGTACAAGTCCAGCAACGTCTATGGCTTCGATCGGAATGAACCTTATTCCATCTATACATTTCGAATTATTCGGATTACACTTTACATTAAACTCTTTGCATGGACACTTTGCTCTCACAAACATAACTCCCTTGTTCGCTTCTATGGTGGTAAATGGATAACTCGCTATCTCCGCATGCGATGCGGTTGCTGCCGAGAAGAAAGTAGATTTTCCAACGTTCGGTTTTCCAACTATACCTATTTGCATTTTCTCACTCCATCAACTTACCAACCTCATCAGCTACATCCACACCAGCATTAAACCTCTTTAGTTTCTCCTTAATTTCTTTCTCCTTTACTCTGCTAAAAACAACTCCTTTCTTTGCCATGATCGTACCTTCGACAACCGCACTCCTCGGCATGAAAACAACATCCGCATATATGTTTCCTATAACTTTTGAATTCTCTCCAAGGGTAACCGCACCAGATGCTGAGATGTTTCCATGTATCTCTGCCCTGCTTCCAACGAATATCGTTGACCCGGAGAGACTGCCATACACAAGGCTGTCCTCTCCTATTTTTATATCTCCCCCAGTATCGAAGTTACCTACTACTTTGCAATTGCATCCAATTTTCATTGAGTATGGTGTTTTAGAGCTGTCCGTACCAATTGTTGCACCCGAGGGGATGAACACGAATTTCTTGGAGACCGGGATTGGATTGCTTTCCTGCTCAAGTTCTTGCATTATGCGTTCCACTTCTTCGCTCTTTCCAAGCTTGAGAAGGTGGGCAATATATATGAAAATGTAAATTATCAGGGGAATTGGACTCCTTATGCTAATCAACCCTTTCGCCTCAAAGCCTTTCCTTATTTCCACATCATTTCCAACGTCCAGATCTCCTTTAACATAAAGTTTGCCATCGATCAGCACCTTCTCACCCAAGTAAACGTTTCCGCTACTTTCAACATCCCCTCCTATCTTAGAAAACGAATCTATCATTATATCCTTATCTGCATTCAGGTTCCCTCTAATTTGCGCCCTTTCTCCTATAAATATCCTCTCCTTTGTTCTTATACCAAAACCAAGAGAGACATCGTCGCTTACTACAACGTCGCCATCGGTTACTATTTCATACTCTTCAAACCTGGTCGAATCTGGAAAAACCAACGTTTTCCTATCAAACGGCATTTGAATGCTGAAAGGAAAAAGGAAATAAAATCTTTGTCAAAAACATTTTTATGAAACATGCGATTTATAAGCTCAGCCGAGGTAGCAAAGCCAGGCCAAATGCGCCGGCCTTGAGAGCCGGTTCCCCTTTGCGGGGAGCAGGGGTTCGAATCCCCTCCTCGGCGTTTGTTAGATTAGACAAAGTTGTAGGTTTTGTAGCAACTAACTCTAATTGGGAAAGAGCAATGAGTGAAAGAATGGAGAAAAGATCCAGATAACCTTTTTGATGTATTGTAATACTTCTTTGCCAACCCCATATCGATAACAAAAGAAAGCAGAGCATTACCCATCCCAGCTAGAATATACTTGGCATTGTACCTGGCATTGGGATGGAAATGCATACAATCAAGGTTGTTGCCTACAATAGAACTTTTAATGTCAGCAGTGCAGAACTATCTGCCATTTGCCTTCCGTGAGGAAGGTAACAGGTTTTCCTCACTCCATGGAGTCGGTTTCTCGTTTGGAAGAGATAACTTTAGATCAAAAAATAAACGAACTTGAGAGATTTTCACTTGGACGTTTTGATTCGATTAAGACTTGAGAACTATCTCGATATGAACTCCATCTGGAACTTGTATTCTCATTAGTTGCCTTAATGCTCTATCACTTGCATCTAGATCTATTAACCTTTTGTGTATCCTCATCTCCCAGTGATCCCATGTTTCTGAACCTTCCCCATCTGGACTTTTCCTGCACGGCACTCTCAAGCGTTTTGTCGGTAAGGGTATAGGACCTTTCATGGCAACTCCTGTCCTTTCCGCAAGTGACTTTATCTGAGCACAGACTTCATCCAACTTTTTCGGATCCGTACCGGTTAATGATATCCTCGCTTTCTGCGCCATTTGATTTCCCTAAATAAAAATAAAAAGGGTTATTTATGCCTTTTCAACCTCTACGCATATACCAGCAGCTATGGTTTGACCCATGTCTCTTATTGCGAATCTTCCTAACTGTGGAAATTCTCTCATTGGCTCGATTACCATTGGTCTCGTTGGAACAATTCTCACTAGAGCTGCATCTCCAGTTTTCAGGTATTCTGGATTTTCTTCTTTGACTTCTCCAGTTCTCGGATCGAATTTCTTTATGAGCTCATCGAATCTGCAAGCCACCTGAGCCGTGTGGCAATGGAAAACTGGCGTGTATCCCTTTGTTATAACCGATGGGTGGTTGAGTATCATAATCCTTGCAGTGAAAGCCTTTGCCACAGTTGGAGGATTGTCAACAGGACCCGCCACGTCTCCTCTCCTTATGTCGCTCTTCGAGACTCCTCTTATGTTGGCACCTATGTTATCTCCAGGTACGGCCTGTGGAATTTGTTCATGGTGCATCTCTATGGTTTTTACCTCTCCCTTGACTCCGCCTGGCTTCTTGCTGGGCAGGAATATTAAGGTCATGCCCGGTTTCATTACGCCTGTAACCACTCTCCCTACTGGGACAGTACCAACTCCAGTTATCGAGTAAACATCCTGCACGGGCCATCTAAGTGGTTTATCTATGGGTTTCTCTGGCACCTTAAAGTTGTTGAGTGCTTCTAGCACAGTGGGACCGTCCCACCATGTCAGTTTCCCTCTGTCCTTAACCACGTTGTCTCCTCTGAATGCAGATACTGGAACGTACTGTAATTGTTCATCCTTGTAGCCTATGCTCTTCAATAACTTGTCAACCTCCTCTTTAACCTTCTCGTATTTCGCCTTATCGTAGTTCACTTCATCCATCTTGTTTATTGCCACTACAATTTGGTCTACACCCAACGTCCTCGCTAGAAAGGCATGCTCCTTCGTTTGAGCCATTACTCCCTCTGGGGCAGCAACTACCAAAACGGCTGCATCAGCCTGGCTTGTTCCGGTGATCATGTTCTTAACGAAGTCCCTGTGGCCTGGAG
>JAGHAD010000013.1 GCA_021161685.1 Thermoplasmata archaeon
AATGCCCGTATAAGCTCGAACAGCCTCCGCTTGTCTGCAATCTGTTTTACGGGTATTGTGATAACCATAACTCACACTCAGTTCTGTCTTTACTCTTGGAACTCCCATCGCCTCGAATTGAAGATAGGCCATCGTTCCTGTGGCATCCTGAGTTAAGGTTTGGTCTATCTTGATGGCTATTTCTTCTCCTCTCTTCATCTCTCCCTCAACAAGATGTTTCGATATGATTTTCTCTGTTAGGGTTAGACCCATATTTTCACCTTCAGACGGCAAATCTAAGCAATGCTTTATAAATTTTTCATTCTAAAATTGTAAATTTACTCAAAATTTGCAAAATTTTCTTCCAATAGTGTATTTTGAATGACAAAATTTATTATGTAATCGCGCTTTCAGAAAATGTGAAGAGAAAATCTCTAACAAATCTAGAAAAAAAGGTGACGTGGGCTCTTACCAAATATTCAGATCTGGAGGATAAAAATATAATTTCAGAGATAGGAATAAAATCCTCGACTTTCTACTCTATAAAAAGGAGGATTATTAGACAGGGATTGATAAGAGAACTATATGCACCAATGATAAACAAGATTGGGGGAGAACTCCTTGTTGTAATCCACAGTAACTTCAATCCGGTTATACCCCTAAGCGAGAGAGTAAAGGCTACCAAGAGGGCTATAGAGATATCCGAGGAGATATTTCTTTCCGTGGGAGAAGAGGATAAGGGATTCTCTCTTAGTTTCTCCAAAGATTATACAAGTGTGGGCAGAATCAACGATATCAGGACAGAAACCTTTGGCAAGCTCGGTCTACTCGATGGGAGCTATCCTCTGGAAATCATCTTTCCATTCGAAATAAGCAGGATAGAAAGATTCTTCGATTACTCTAAGATCCTATCAACATTTTTTGAAATAGAAGATGAGGGAGGAGGAAAAGTTTGGTTCTCTGGTAGGAAGGTGGTTAATCTGAATGAAAATGAAAAAAAGGTTCTCGTGGGTCTACTAGATAATCCTGGAATTAGCTCCACCAGGTTATCAGAGAAGATATCTATACCTAGAGGTACCATAGAAAGAATAAGGAGGGAACTTGTGGATAATGGTCTAATCAGGAGATTGTTTGTACCGGATCTAAAGAAGTTAGGTTTTGAGATACTTGCATTCTATCACATAAGATACAATCCAAATAAACCACCTACCCTTAGAGATTTAGATTTTTTGAAGGCCAATTCATCCCTATTCTTTGCAAGCAGAAAGTTTGAGAGCATCATCATCTCTGCTCATCCCAACTATCAAAGTTACAAGAACGACAAGATGAGAAGAATAAGATATCTAAGAGAAAATAATCTCGTAGCAAAGGAACCTCTGATAAGAAAGTACATGTTAGAAAAAATGAAGATCATAAAGGATCTGAACTTTGTTTCGATAACGAGAAAGATTTTGGGAATCTAAATAAGTTATAGGTCACTGCTACGTCGATCTTCTTGAAAGTGATGATAGGCAGTATCGTGGACGTATGTGCCTGAGGAGATTACCGCTTGAGCACACTCAACTTATTTAAACTTAAGGAAAATTCTTGAGATGTGGCAATCAAGTGCAGTAAATGTAAGAAAAAAGCTGTAACGTTCATAAGGTACAATGGGACATACCTGTGCAGGGAACATTTCATCAACTACGTGGAATCGAGGGTGAAGAGAGAAATAAGGAGACAGAGGGCGGGAAGGAGAATTAAAAAAATTGCGGTTGCTTTGTCAGGAGGTAAGGATAGTTCGGTAACCCTTTACCTAATCAAAAAAATTCTCCATGCCGAAGTTCACGCAATAACGGTTAACGAGGGTATCAAGGGATACAGAGATAAAACCATAGAAAAAGCAAAATCATTATGCAAAGAGCTCGATGTACCGATCCACGTGATTTCATTTAAAGAAGAGTATGGTTTCGATCTAGATGACATAAATGGTCTGGATAAAGAAAAGGGGGTGTGCACTTATTGTGGTATTCTTAGAAGAAGTTGCCTTAACAGAAAAGCTAAGGAATTGGAAGCTGATTTTTTAGCAACCGGACATAACCTGGATGATTTTTCTCAATCGATTCTAATGAACTTTGTCAATGCGGATTTCGAGAAACTTGCAAGGCTCTCCCCTCACCGAAGGATAATCCAAGGTCTCGTGCCAAGGATCGCCCCTCTAAGAACAATCCCTGAAAAGGAAACGACACTATACGCAATTCTTCAAGAAATCGATGTTAGCTTTGAAGAATGCCCTCATGCGCTTTCATCCAGAGGAAAATTTAGAGAGTTTATTTACAATTTGGAAGATACGTTTCCGGGTACGAGACACAGGATTCTTCAAAGCTATGAGAGGATCAAGCCTTACCTTTTAGATATATATCATAAGCATCCCCTGAACAAATGCATCTCTTGTGGTGAGCCAGCATCTGGAGAAATCTGTATGGCTTGCTCTTTGGTAAATAGAGCAAAAAATCTTCTCAAAAACCGCCTCTGTTAGCTTATTGCTAGCGAGACACTGTCCAAGGATTTTTCTGCAGAGCACAGAGACCACAGCTGAATCTACACCACCGGATAAACCGATAACGGCACCCTTTGCTCCAGAAAGCTCAACATAGGTCTTTATGAAGTCCTCAATTACTTTCTCTGCGTATTCTGGGTCAAACGGTATCTCTATGGGCAAGTTATCCTTCAATGGATAGTAAGTGGTAGAACCATACTCAACTGGATCCAGAAGTTTGCACCTCATTTTCAGAGGATATCAAGAATCTACAGACCAAAGTACTCTGACATATGGTATATAGA
>JAGHAD010000056.1 GCA_021161685.1 Thermoplasmata archaeon
ATGTTATAGAATTAATAAGAAAGTTGAATGCAGATAGAGACATAGATGGAATATCAATTCAAGCACCTCTCCCAAGGCAAATTCCTTTATCCATCTTTTCGCAACTAGATCCTGAAAAGGACGTAGAGGGACTGCATCCAGTAAACATTGGAAAGCTTTTCTCTGGAGATGAAACGATCGTTCCCTGCGTCCCCCAAGCTATATTAGAAGTTTTGGAGAAAGAGAAAATAGATCTAAAAGGAAAGAATGTCGTCATAGTGAATCACAGCATGTTTATCGGAAAGCCATTATCAATAATTTTGCTCAACAGAAATGCAACGGTAAGCGTATGTCATGCCTTTACAAGAGATATAAAAAGGTTCACAAGGAATGCCGATATACTGATTGTAGCAGTGGGAAAACCAGGAATAATTGGAAAAGAACATATCAAAGAAGGAGCCATGGTTATAGATGTTGGAATATCGAAAGGAGAAAATGGAGTGCGTGGAGATGTAAGGATGGAAGAAGTTAAGGAAAAGGCAAGTCTGATAACTCCAGTCCCTGGAGGAATAGGTCCAATAACGATAGCATCTATCCTGAATAACCTAGTAAAGATTTACCAGAGGAGGATGGAGCATGAATAAATTTCATCTGCTCTCGATGATCTTTTTCATCTTGGGATTTGGACTGATCCTCTTGGCAATATCATCTGGAGAGGTTAAGGGAGGTTTCTTCGTGGTATTTCCTTTCCTCATAGGAAACGGAATTTACGCTTCACTTGGAATACTGCTTATATTTTTGGCATTCGTCATGTTAATCTTTGGAATCCTTGAGAGCTTTAAAGGAGAGGATTTTGAAATTGAGCCAACAGAAATGCCGAAAAAGAAAGTCGAGGGCGGAGGTGTTGTTCTTATCGGTCCATTCCCCATAGTATTTGGAACAAACTCGAGAATTGCTTTAATTTTAATCGTTTTAGCCATAATCCTGACTTTTCTATTCTTGGTAATATATTTGATAGCCTCTCAATCAAGCGCCTTGTAGCCTTTTTAGAGTAAATTTGAAATATACATCTTGAAAATAACTTTTTTATAGGGTTGTGCATTACGCTCAGAAAAGGGGGTGATTAGAATGTCAACGACAAAGAAAACCATGGAGCAGATATTTGATGGACTTGACATGTTAAATCAGGATACATCTATCCCGAGAAACATCAGGAGGGGAGCAGAGGAAGCGAAGAAAATACTGATGGACGAAAAGAATCCTCTTGACGTTAGAGTAGCTTCTGTCACATCACTGCTAGATGAGCTTGCAAACGACCCAAACATTCCATTGCATGGCAGAACCCTCATATGGAACATAATGAGTAGGCTGGAGGAGCTAGTTTAGGATGGATAAATGGAGAATAAGAATAGGTCCGGCAGGTATACCTTTATCGTGTAAAGGTAGAACGAACAAGGACGGAATTGTTTATGTTAAGAAAGTTTTAGACCTTGACGCAATGGAAATCCAACTCATAAGAAGTTTTGAGATGATGGATGATGAGGAAGCGGAGTTCATAAGAAACTATGCAAAAGAAAATGATATAGAACTGCATGTCCACGCTCCATACTATACAAATCTAGCTGGAGATAGCGAAGAAGTAGAACTGAGCAAATTCAAAATACTCTCATCCGGCAGGATAGCTAATAAGCTGGATGCTAAAATTCTTGTAATTCATCCCGGTTTCTATGGAGAAAAAAGCGAAAAAGAAACAATGGATCTTATCGTAGAGAATCTGAAAGACATCGTATCTACCTTTAAGAAAGAAGGCATTAAAACGAAGTTGGGCGTCGAAACCATGGGAAAGAGGAAAGTTTTTGGTAGCTTGGATGAAATCATAGAGGTGTGTAAAAAGGTGAAAGAAGTCGTTCCCGTTATAGATCTTGGTCATATCCATGCGAGATGCAACGGTTGTCTCAAAGAAAGAGAAGACTTTGAAAGAATATTTGAAAAGGTAAAGCCATTAAAATTGAAACGTTATCTTGTTCATGTAACCGGAGTTCTGTATGAAAATGGAAACGAGTACTATCATATACCTATAAAGAAAGGTGACATGCCATTAGAACCTCTCCTTAACCTTATCCTTGATGAAAAATACAATGTTACCCTGATTTCTGAATCGCCCCTGCTGGAGCATGACGCAATGTATATAAAGATAATGATTGAAAGGTTGATCCAGAGGAGGACTGGAAAGGATAAGGTCAGCTATAAGGATTTATCTGGATTATGAGCAGCTTTAAGGAATCTATTAACTATTTGCAAGAAAAGATAAAAGATATTCTCGGAAAAGTTTCAGGGGAAGATATAACGAAACTCTGCAAACTCTTATTAAAAGCAAAAAGGATATTTGTATATGGAGCGGGGAGAAGTGGTCTGGTGGCAAAGGCTTTTGCAATAAGGCTAGTTCACCTTGGTTTCCAAGCGTACGTTATAGGAGAAACCATAACGCCTCCGGTTAGGGTTGGTGATCTGGTCTTAATCATCTCTGGTTCTGGAGAAACGATGCCCTCCGTGATGACCGCGGATATAGCTAGGGATATGAAGGTTAAGGTTATAGCTGTTGTCGGCGAGGAAAGATCGAGTTTGGCAAGAAAAGCAGATCTGGCTATTGTGCTGTCTGCTCATTGCAGAGATGAGCATAAATCAAGGTTAGCACCACTGGGAACGCTTTTTGAAGCGAGCGCCTGGATCCTTCTAGATGGAGTGGTTGCAGAGTTGATGGACTTGAAAGGAGAGAGCGAAGAAAAAATGAAAAAGAGACATGCAACGCTTCAGTAGCAAAAAATAAGAACTTTCATCATATAACTTCCAAGGATGATTCAAAAACCAAGGGGAACGAGAGATTTTTTGCCAGAAGAGATGTCTAGGAGGAGATACGTTGAGGATAGGCTCAGGAAAATATTCAGGTCGTTTGGATATAGGGAAGTTCAAACCCCGACATTTGAGCACTTGGAGCTATTTACCGCAAAGTCTGGGGAAAGTATAGTGAATGAGATGTACGTTTTTAGAGATAAGAGTGGTAGAGAATTGGCCCTTAGGCCAGAGTTAACGGCTCCAGTTATAAGGATGTATTACGAGAAATTGAAAAGGGAACCGAAACCGCTAAAATTATTCTACTTTGGAAACTGCTACAGATACGATAGACCACAGAAAGCAAGGTACCGAGAATTTACCCAGGCGGGCTGTGAGCTTATAGGGTACAATTCAGATCTCTATTTGGCAGAGCTAATAGCTCTTGCATACAATGCATTGAAGAAGATCGGATTAAACGATATAGAGCTGAGGATAGGCAATTTGGATTTGGTTTCTGAAATGCTCGACAAGATTGGCGTGGAAGAAAGGATCAGAAAAGAGATTTTTCCGCTGATAGATAAGAAGTGCTTTGAAGAAATGAAGAGAACCTTGCTTGAAAAAGGTTTTTCAGAAGGAGAGATAGAAAATCTGGAAAATTTCTTTGATTGTAATGAACTAGAAGAGTTGAAAGAGTTTGTAGATAATGAGAGCGTTTCAAACTTTGAAAGGATACTAAGCTATCTGGAGCTATTTGGTGTAAAGGACTTTAAGGTAGATATGTCAATAGTTAGAGGTTTAGATTATTATCAAGGTCTAGTTTTCGAAATAGATTTTCCTTTCCTCGGCGCGGAGAAGCAGATCTGCGGGGGAGGATGCTATGAACTACTCTCCATCTTTGGAAAAGAAACTTTGCCAACAGCTGGTTTTGCAATCGGTTTTGACAGAGTAATGATAGCTCTTGAGGAAACTTCTTTCTCTTTTCCCGACGATAGAATAGATGTTTATGTTATTCCATTGGGTGGAGAATTCCTGGGTTATTCCATCGAAATTTCCAACAAGCTGAGAGAGAAGGGTTTTCTCGTAGACATAGAACTTGGAGGTAGAGAGATAAGGAAAGCGCTGCGGCATGCCAGCAACATAGGAGCTAGAAATGCGATACTTATTGGAAAGAAGGAATTCTCAGAGAAAAAAGTCACGATCAGAAATATGGATACAGGCGAACAAAAAACAGTAGACCTTGATCGGGCTTTGGAGTTGATAAAATGAAGGTTTATATACTCGATTCTACTGCGATTCTTTCTGGAAAACCTCTCCTTTTTGATGGAGAAATAATAACCGTTTCTTCGGTGGAGAAAGAGGTTATAAAGAAAGGGGAAGGAGAGAGAATAGCTTTCCTAAAAGGAAAGGGACTCAAAACCTATCATCCTTCAAAGGAATCTCTGGAATTTATAGAAAAATTAGCTCGTGAAAAGGGAGAGAATACAAGACTATCTCCAGCTGATAAAGAACTGCTAGCACTCGCTCTGGATTTCAAGAGAGAAAAGGAGACCATCTTAGTTACGGATGATTACTCTATACAGAACATGGCTGATTTTTTGAATATAAAGTATCTTGGCTTAATGGAGAAGGGTATATCTAAGAGGTTTGTATGGATGTATAAGTGTAATGGGTGTGGAAAGGTTTTTAAAAACCATTTAGCTAGATGTCCAGTATGCGGATCCAGATTAAAAACCATCGTAAAGAAGGCATCCCCTCTTGGTGATAAGTAATGGCTCTTGAGAAGATCAAGAAAAAAGTTCCACCAGTTGTTCTTGACCTGGGCATAGCTGTTGGAGCAGTTATCGTAATAATGTCTGCCCTCTGGATATACTCTGGACAGCCTTTCCCAGGCTCCCCTCCCCTCGTTGTTATAGAGAGCGGAAGCATGATGCATGACGATCACTCTTTTGGAAGAATAGGAACCATCGATCCCGGAGATATCGTTCTTGCAAAGGCTGTGCATAAAAGGAGTGATATTGCAACTTACGGGAGCAAGAAATACAAGAGATATGGGGACTATGGAGACGTTATCATCTACAGACCAATGGGAAGGAAAGATCAGGTGCCGATCATCCACAGAGCAATCTGTTGGGTAGAGTATGATGAAAAAAGCAAAACCTACACCGTAAAAGAATATGGAATAGAAAATGCAACTTCTATTACCATTCCCAGCTTAGGACTTCATAACTACAAACCCCACCATTCTGGTTTTATAACCAAAGGAGATCACAATCCTTATCCAGATCAGTATCCTAGATTTGCCATATGTAGAGAACCGGTAAAGATGGAATGGATAATTGGAAAAGCGGAAGGAGAATTGCCGTGGTTTGGAGCACTCAAGTTACTTCTATCCAAAAATGAATATGGAGAGTGGGGAGCATTAGAGGTACCACAGGACAGCTGGATATGCCTTACCATATCAATCGTAGCATTGCTATCTATTCCTCTATCACTGGATATAAGAGACTACTTAAAAAACAGGAAGGCCCATTAAATCTTCTTTCCTATACCATGGTGGAAGGGTTTCATATTCCAATGGATCTGCATACCCAGCTTCCTTAAAACCTTTCAATCTCAACAAGCAGGAATCGCACCTACCGCAAGCCTTCTCTTTTCCCTCGTAGCATGACCATGTTAGATGAAGAGGAGATCTCAATTCAATTCCTTTCCTTATGATCTGTCCCTTAGTCATTGATATAAGAGGCGCCTCTATCTTGATTTTCCTTCCCTCTATCCCGCTTTTTGTTCCAGTATCGGCAACCCTTTGAAATGCTTCTATGAAATCTGGTCTGCAATCGGGATATCCAGAGTAGTCAACGGCGTTTGCTCCTATTAATATAGAACTTGCTCCAATCAGATCGGCATATGCTAGGGCATATGATAAAAAAATCACGTTTCTTGCGGGTACATAGGTGGAAGGTATATCTCTACTTATCTCTTCCAATTCTCTCTTTGGTATCTCTTTGTTCCTGCTAACTAAGGAAGAAGATGAGAATAGAGAAGCGTCCAATTCTATAATCCTGTGCTCCCTCAGATGCAACCATTTCGATATCTTCTTTGCGCTCTCTATCTCTCTAGAATGCTTCTGCCCATAAAAAAAGCTCAGAGAAAAAACCTCTCTGTATTCCTTTTTGGCAATCGATGCGGTAACACATGAATCTATTCCACCTGACAAGAGAACTATTGCTCTATCTTCTTTTTCACCCATGCTCCTTGCCCCTGCCCTTCATCCAATCCTATCTCAATCTCGGTAATGTTCTTCTCCTTAATTTTACATGCTAACCTATCAGCAATATAATGCGCAAGGCTCTCAGCTGATGTTGAGCTCACCGGTAAGAAGGCGCAATCTTCCTTTGGAAAAAGATACCTTTTTCCGTTGTTAATCAGTTCGACGTAGTCATCTAATTTTTTAAC
>JAGHAD010000113.1 GCA_021161685.1 Thermoplasmata archaeon
CTCCACTATAGAGTCTATGTTGATATCAAGAAGCTTTTTCAGATACTCCTCCGGCCTACTTGCCCTCCCTACTAAATCTTGCCTTTTATTGAAAGGCAAGTTTCTCAATAAAACACTCTTTATGAGGAGCTTGACTAATCCAATTCTCTCTTCTGTCTTTGAATAATACTCTCTCTTCGGTGGAAGGTATATAGGGTTGCCTCTCTCGTCACAACTAATGAGACCGACAGATTTAAGCTACATTTCTCATCATGACAGTGTATATCTTCGTACCCCGTACAGTAGGGACCCGTGACGATGCCATAATTATTTCCGCTTTCGTATGTTAGGTATTTGCGTATGATTTGTCCCACCCCCGCTTTTCCGGAGCTATTGTGTGATTTCACTCTTTCCTTACTAGACTCTGCTTCAATTACGATCGATTCATATGATGAAGGGTAAGTTGCAGCCCTTTTCACCCCACTTTGTTTTAACATTTCCAGCTCTTCTACAAAACATCCTTTTTCCAAAAAGCCGTATTTTACTAGGATATCTAGGTAGTCAGGTATAGAATATGCTGAAAGATCACCTTCCCCGTATCTGGTTACGAAGTACCCCTTTTCCCGTAAGGTGATACCTGCTATATATTCCCAGAAATCTTCCCCATATGTACCATCAGCATTTGATATCCAGACAACTACATCAGAAGGGTGAATGTTATTCTCTTTCGCTTTCTGTAGTATATCTTTGATGATCTGTTCCTTTTCATAGAATTCATAATAGAACCTACCGGTCTGGTCATACTTCATGCGAGAGTAATTTCTTCCATCGACCATAAAAAGATATTTGGTTCGCATTAGAGATGGAAACATGTCTATGTATGACTTCAACGGAGGAGTGTATACCGGTACAATACTATCTGTAAACCACTCTCCTTCGTGTAAAGGAAGTAAACTAAAACCTTCTTTTGGTGACCAGCCACCTAAGGGGGGTCTGAATTTTAATTTATACTTCTCATCTATGACGAAGAAAGCATCCGTATAGATGGTGAGGATTGTAGCCTCTTTTCCATCAGCAATGACAAAATCGGCTATACCTCTTTCGTCTTGCTTGAGAAAACTGCATGTATTTCTTAAGAGTCTCCTAGCAGTTTCGATATCTATCCAACTTTCTACGTTGCTCATTTCCTTTCACCCTTTAATAGCATGAGGGTTCCCGATTTGAAAAGGAGGTACCGTATTTAGTCTTTTGTTTCAAAAATATCCTGAGTATATTATTTGCCATTGATATAAAATTGCATACGGGTAAGTTAGGTGTTGCTGTTGAGGAGAAAAACTTATTCAGCGAAGTTTTTCGTAGTGTCTTTACGCAATTTTACCACTATATACCCAGTTGATCTCCTGGGGGCTATTAGTTTGCTTTATGAGCTCGATATCAAGTTTCATCTCTATAACCCGTCTGTAGAACCTTTGGCTTCGGTAGATGAAAGACCATGGTGTATGGGCTCTGCAAATATTGGGGTTGAAATATGACCATCAAACCTAACCTTTGGAGAAAGGAATGCTATAGAGCAATGGTACAGTCTGTTCAAAGCCAGAGTAAAGAGATTCTGGAAGAGATTTCCATATCACAGCTCGCTGGAGAGTATTAGGACTTGGACTGGGCGTGGTGTGCCATCTATGCTGGAGGTGAAAAAGTTGACAGTGTCAAGAATCGACACGCAAACTATTAAACCAGCTTGACGATTTCCTGGTGGCGATACAGATGGGGGAGATGAAAGAAGCTGTTGATGAGGTCATGGAAATGATGAAGATGATGTCAAGGGAGCAACCGGAAACCATAAGGCATTTCAAGGAATTCATGGAATCTGTTTTAAGCAAAGGAAAACTCGATCTTAAAACAAAGGAACTGATAGCGGTTGGAGTAGCCATAGCAGCGAGATGTAAGTACTGCATAGCTATCCACGTTGAGAAGGCTCTAAAGGCTGGTGCAACGAAAGAAGAGATCTTAGAAGCTGCGTCGGTTGCTATCCTAATGGGTGGCGGTCCGGCCATGACCTATGTGGTTGAAGTCAAGAAAGCTCTCGAAGAATTCTCCAAGTGAGGTGATTAAATGGAACTTGGAATGAAATGTTTCAAAAGAGCCCTCTGGATCTATCACATGAACACGGGAAGCTGTAATGGCTGTGATATAGAGATAATAGCTGCTTTAACTCCCAGATACGATGTTGAGAGATTCGGCATAAGGTTGGTTGGTACTCCAAGGCACGCTGATGTTATCGCTCTAACCGGTCCAGTTACAAGCGATATGGTTGATAAGGTGAAGAGGGTATATGAGCAAACTCCAGATCCAAAGGTAGTGCTCGTCGTGGGCTCCTGCGGTATATCTGGAGGGGTGTTTCATGAGTCATACCATCTTGAAGGTCCAATAGACAAAATTATACCAGATGGAACATTTGTCTACGTTCCCGGCTGTCCTCCAAGGCCCGAGGCAATCATACAGGGCGTGATAAAGGCGTGGGAGATACTTGAAGAGGTGAGGGGAAATGGAAGAACTACTCAAAAAACTGAAGGAGAGAAAGATTGATTTTGAGATCAAGGAAAAGGAAGAGGGAGTAAAAAGGAAGATCGCAAGAAAGACCATCCTCATAAAGATTCCAAGGGAGAGGCTCAGGGAAACGGTAAAGCTACTCATAGATTCATCTGAAGATTTTCCTCACTTCTCGGTATGCTCCTTCACTGATTATGGTAAACATGTTGAGCTGAATTATCATTTCACCATAGATTATGGAAAACCCATGGAGGAGGAGAACGTCGTTCTTCGTGTAACCCTGAAAAAGGACGATCTCAAGGTGCCAACCCTAACGGATCTCATTCCGGGAACTATAATTTCAGAGAGGGAGATAAAGGAGATGACCGGTATAGAGATAGAGAACATTCCCGATGGAAGGCACATGTTTTTAACCAAGGACTTTCCAGATGGTGTGTATCCATGGAGAAGAGATGAGACCTCTCCAAAAGAGACGAGAAAGCTTTACGAGGTGTGGAAATGAGATACGAGATACCGATTGGTCCCATCCATCCAGCCCTTAAGGAACCGATCCTCCTCCAGCTATCTGTGGAGGGGGAGGAAATAAAGGAAGTTGACGTCATAGCCAGCCAGAACCACAGGGGAATAGAATGGATAGGAATGAACAGGAACAATCCTATACAAAGCTTGTACATTGCTGAAAGGGTATGTGGAATCTGCAACATATCGCATCCCTCCGCCCTGGTTCTTGCGGTCGAAGAGGCTATGGATTTAGAGGTTCCGGAGAGGGCTCAGTACATAAGAGTTATCCAGTGCGAACTGGAAAGGATACACTCTCATTTATTATGGGCTGGTGTAGCCGCCCACGAGATAGGATTCGATTCTCTACTGCATTACACGTGGAAAGTGAGGGAAAAGGTGATGGATATACTTGAGCTGGTGAATGGGAACAGGGTAACAAAGGCTATAATGATGTATGGAGGGGTGAGGAGGGACATCAAAAAGGAACACATACCAAAGATAAGGAAAATGCTTCAGTATTACAAGGAAGGTTTTGATAAACTCGCAAAGTTCTTTCTAGAAGATAAAACGATCGAGATGAGAACGAGAAATGTTGGCATACTCACAAAAGAGGATGCACTAAAGCTCGCAGCGGTTGGACCTACTACTAGGGCCAGTGGGGTTAAGAAAGATGTGAGGCAGGATCAGGCTTACTTTGCATATCCTGATTTTGATGTTAAGGCTATTACGCCGGATATGCTAACTGGAAAGGTCGTTGGAGATACATATGACAGGATAGTTGTGAGACTCTTAGAGGTGAAGCAATCGGTGGAGATAATAGAAAGAGCTTTGGATGAGATGCCAGGCGGAGAAATTACTTCTCAACCCAAGATAGCGAAACTGCTGGTTGATCTGAAAAGAGCGGATGGTGAAGGAATAGGGAGGCATGAAGCCCCAAGGGGAGAGGTCATCCATTACGTTAATCTGAAAAGCGGTTTCGAGCCGTTCTATTCGTGGAAGATAAGGGCACCAACCTACAACAACATAATGTCATGGATACCCATGCTCAAGGGCTGTCAGATTGCGGATGTTCCCATAGTTGCGGCATCGATTGATCCGTGTATATCTTGTACAAATAGAGCTATAAGGATAGCGAATGGAAGGAAAGAGATGCTAAGTAAAGAAGATCTGCATCGCCTTTCTGTTGAGAAGACGAAAAAGCTGATGAGGGGTGGTTAGATGAGATATACTTTTATTCCCGAGCTCTTCAGGCAGTTGTTCAGCAAGCCATTCACAAATCTATTTCCTCTGAAATATGCTCCCGCATCCATCAAAGATACCTTGGACAAGATAAAAAAAGGAGAGATCGAGATCAACCCTCCAGTTGAGATTCCAGATAAGGAAATCTTCAGGGGAAAGATCCAGTATGATAGGGAAAAGTGCATAGGATGTGGATTGTGCATAAAGGTATGTCCGGCGAAGGCTATAGAGCTTAAGAAGGAAGAGAAGAAGATAAGGATATATGTCGGAAGGTGCATCTTCTGCGGGCAGTGTGTGGATGCCTGCCCAAAGGGGGCATTATCCCAAGGTGAGGAGTTTCTCCTAGCTGATGCAGACAAGCTGAACAAGGAATGGGTTATTGAGTGAGTTTCTTTATCTTCTCTTCCTTTTCTTCTTTCAATATCTTGATCAGTTCTTCTCCTGCCCTCCTCACCTCCCTGCTCATCCTTCCATCGAACTTCTTTGGTTGGATTCCGATGATTACAACATGCTTCACAAACTCCTTTAGGTACTTAACGAGGAGCGATAATGGTATGGAGTGCGAGGATATGGTAAATTGATCTATACTATTCTCTTCCACTATTCTTATCTCTCCAGCCTCAAGACCCATATCCGCAGAGTCAACTATTACAACCTTCTCTGGTTTCAGCCTCTTTATCATTGAAGTGAAGTTTTCTGGAGCGGTGCCACAATCTATGGATACCCAGCTATCCTTCTTAAATTTCCTTGCAATCCAGGATCCTATGAAATCGTCTCCCCTCATCTCGTTACCTATTCCCATCAGTACCTTCACACATTCCCTATATCCTCATCACACTTTTAAACCTGGTCGCAATTCTTGGCTCAGATGGAAAGGATAGAGCTATCCCATGGAGCTGGTGGAGAAAGGATGGATCAGCTCATCAGAAAATATATACTGAAATACTTAAACATGGAAAGGTTTGAGGTTGGTCTCTCAGCTTTGGATGATTCTGCGATTGTGAATGGAGTGGTTTTTACCACCGATAGCTACACGGTAAAACCCCTTTTCTTCCCTGGAGGTGACATAGGCTCTCTTTCGATAGCTGGAACGGTTAATGATCTTGCCGTTATCGGAGCGAAGCCAGTGGCTCTGTGAACCGCTTTCATCATAGAGGAAGGGTTCAAGGTGAAGGACTTTGAAAGTATCTTGGAGAGCATGAGAGCAACGGCTGAACTCGCTGACGTATGCATAGTAACTGGAGACACCAAGGTTGTTGAAAGGGGGAATATTGAAGGGATGGTAATCAACACGTCTGGTATTGGTGTAAGAAGCGAGGGGCTCGATGAGAACTTTGAAGTTGTAAGCCAGTATCGAGAGGTTAGCAATCCATGGTTGCTGGATTCGAATCTCAGAGAAGGCGACAAGATCATTCTATCGGGAACCATAGGGGATCATGGAATCGCCCTTTTATCATCTAGAGAGGGATACGATTTTGATGTTGAGGTAAAATCTGATACAGCTCCTTTAAATAAACTCATGGAAAGGGCTTTGAAGGTTGGTGGCATCGTCTCGGCAAAGGATCCAACGAGGGGTGGATTGAGCAATGCCTTAAATGAATGGGCGGAGAAGAGCGGAATAGGGAATAGAGGTGGAGGAAGAATCCATTCCAGTGAAGGATGGCGTTAGGTCTGCCTGCGAGATGCTGGGTATAGACGTGTATTCAGTAGGTAATGAGGGAAAGGTCATTCTGGGCGTTGTTAGGGAGATGGCTGAGGAGGTTCTTGAAGAGATAAGGAAGGATCCCCTTGGAAGGGATGCACAGATAATAGGAGAGGTCAAGAAAGATTATGGAAAGAGGGTTGTCCTAAAAACCAGGATAGGTGGAAAGAGGATTTTGTCAAAGCCGATCGGTGATCCGATACCGAGGATATGCTAAAAATATCGAAAGATTTAAATATAAGTTTTTGAGACATAGTTAACTGCTATGACAGTTATAACCCTTGATGACCTGTCCCGTGCGATAGCGAATAGGATAGGAATAGATATAGAAGAAGCGAAGAAGGATGCGAGCTTCGTAATGGACATATTCGGATTCGATGATAGAGTCATCGATAACGTTCTAGATCCTGAAGGTAGGCAGTTGTTCTACATACTGGAAG
>JAGHAD010000041.1 GCA_021161685.1 Thermoplasmata archaeon
ATATAGGAGAGACAAAGCACACCATAACAAAGGTTGGGATAACCGATAAGATGGATATTGTGAAGAGAGAGATAGAGGGTATAGGGGGATTTATTGGCGGAAAAATTCTAGATAAAAAGAAAGATCAGTGGCTGGTTATAGTTTCAGCTCATTTATCCGATAAAGAAAAATTTGAAAGCGTGTGGCGCAGCTGGGTAAGCGAACTTACCCTGCCAAAGCTTTCTGGAAAAGTGAGCGAGGTTATAAACAAATTATCCATCGAGAGAAAACACCTGATCAGTAAACTTAAAAGGATAAAAACTGCCCTGAGGAAACTGGCAGACAAACATATCTATGACTTGCTGGCACTGAAAGAAGAAATTGAGATAGAAATGGCAAGGAGAGAAGCGTTTTCAAATTTCGGAAGAACTAAGTTTACCTATATTATTGAGGGATGGGTGCTTGGAAAAAAGAGCAATGATCTAAAGAATCTACTTGAAGATATAACCAAAGGAAATTGTTCCATCCGATTTTCCAATCCTTCTTCAAATCCAGAAGAACCACCAACCCACATAGAAGCGCCTTCTCCAATAAGACCTTTCAAGCCCATATTGAAGCTATTTGGCCTACCGAAATACAATGAAATAAATCCCTTGCTATTCCTGGCAATATGGTTTCCATTAATGTTCGGATTCATGCTTGGAGATGCCGGCTATGGGATGGTTTTGTTGATATCTTCTATCTTTGCTAGATTGAAGTGGAGGAGAAGCTCCTTAATAAAAAGTTGGTCGATCATCATAGCTCTTTTCGGCTTTTGGAGCATCATTTTTGGATTTCTATCAAATAGCTTCTTTGGCGACTTGCTACCGAGATACTTTGGGTTAAGCTTACCTTCTTTCCAATTTGGTGGGTTAAAATTGCCCATAGATGGTCTAAGAAATCCAATTTTTTGGCTTCAGTTTTCTCTTTACGTCGGTTTGATACATTTGAATATAGGTATAGCCCTTGCCATTGTTCAGAACCTGAGATCGGGAAAGTTTAAAGAGCTGTTAACTGGACAAGTTTCTCTCATCTTCCTCCAGCTGTTTGGAGGTGCACTCATAGGAGAACACCTACTCAAGATATGGAAATTGTCGCCCTCCTTTGAAACCATATCTTATTTTGGTTCGATCATGGGTATAATCTTGCTTGCCCTTAAAGAAAGGGGCATGACATTTTTAGAGCTAATGGGCTTCGTTGGAGATTGGCTCTCGTACGCAAGACTCCTCGCTCTAGGATTAGCCACTACTGGGATGGCAGTTGCCTTCAACATCGTGGCTCAACTATTGGGAAATCTAACCAATGTAATCCTAAGCATAATCATCCTAATCATTGCTCATCCGGTAACCCTTGGATTAAACACCATCGGTGCCGCGGTTCATAGCTTAAGGTTGCAGTACGTAGAGTTCTTTAACAGATTCTATGAGGGAGGGGGCAGGGAGTTTGCCCCCTTCCAAACTAGGAGAAGATATACGAAATTGGTGGAGGTGTGAGAGATGTTCGGGAAAAAAGCCATCTTTATAGCCATGCTACTGCTTCCACTGCTACTAGTTATGAGCAATGCTACAGCACAAGAAAAAACGACGCAAGAAGAAAAAACACAGTCCATGGTTATTCTGGCCTGTACACTGGCTATGGCAATAGCTGGCATAGGTTCTGCAATCGGTCTATCTCTTGGAGGAATATCGGCTTCCGCGGTAACGGCTGAGAAACCAGAAGTTTTCAGCAGGGTATTGATCCTAGAGATGCTTCCAATGACCCAAACGATCTACGCATTCATAACGTCTATCCTCCTCCTGCTGGGTGCGGGTCTGCTTGGAGGGAAGGCTGGGATGAATTTAGCGAGCCCAGCTACAGGAATATCATCGATCTTCATTGGTCTTCTAGTTGGTTTAACGGGCTTATCGGCCATTAACCAAGGTTTGATAGCGAGCGCAAGCATTACTGCTACTGGAAGAAATCCTGAAGTTGCTGCGAGGGGAATAATATTTGCGGTAATGCCAGAGACCGTAGCCATATTTGGGTTTCTAGTAGCTCTGCTGGTGCTCATCCTTGGATTGAAGATATTTGGATAAAAATGGGAGTGAAAGAAATTATATCAAAGATAGAGGAAGAGACGTCGAGGGAAGTCAGGAGAATAATTGATGAAGCGGAAAAGGAAGCGGAAAAGAAACTTCAGGAAATAGAGATAAGCATCCAGAGAGAAAAGGAGAGAAAACTGCAGAAAGCAAATAGAGAAATCGAGACGAGGAAGAGGATAGAGATTGCCAGGATAAGACAGGAGATAAAGAAGAAATTGCTTGATAGGAGAGAGGAGCTAATCGAAAAATGCTTTGAAGCCGCAAAGGAAAGGCTTGGAAAGTTATCAAAAAGGAGATATGAAAAGGTAGTGAGAAAACTAATGGAAAGAGCTTGTAAGGAGATAGGAGACGATTGCTTGATAATTGCTTCCAGGAAAGAAGACGAGAGCATTGCAGAATCCCTAGGGTTAAAGGTGGGGGGCAAAGTAAAAGCCATCGGTGGATTCATAGCAAGATCTGGCGATGGCAGGATATCCATAGATTGCACCTTTGATGGAATAGTGGAAAGAAAAAAGGATCACCTCAGGGAAAAAGTGGGAAAGATTTTGTTTGAGGAGGGCTGAAATTGATAGTGTATCTGGTTGTATGCATAGCCTGTGCGGCGGTGCTGGCAGTGGTATATAAGTCTATTCCATATTTCAGATTTGCCTATCCAAGTGCCAAGGTTCAGGCAATAGGTAATCCATTTGTGGAAGAAAGAGAGATTAATAAACTTCTTGAATTAAAATCCTTGGAATCGTTCAAGAATGCAGTAAACTCTTTCAAGGATTACAAGCTGAAAGGAGAAAGAGCCTGCGAAATTCATTCATCGCTTGAAGAGCATCTGATTGAATCGATCGAAATGTTAAAAAGGGATTGTACTAAGAAATTAGAAAAATTCTTCGATGCGTACATAAACTTGAGAGATGGGGAGAAGCTAAAGCACGTTATAAAGAAGAAGATCGCTGGAGAAAAGATAGAGGAAGTAAAGGTATTTTCTCAGGAAGCTAGAAGATTGATCAATTTGCTCAGATTTTCCTCATTGGAAGAAATACCAGATCTAATTAAGAATACCTATAAAGAGCTCGCAGATCTTCTAAGGAAGGGAGAGAGGGATACGTTTGTAATTGATGCATCTATAGATAGGGAAAATTTGAAGAGATTAATGGAAGTAAAGGTTCCAAAAGAAGTGAGAGAAATCTATAAGGAGTTTATTCTGAGGATCATTGATGTGATGAACATAAGGAACATACTTAGAGGGAAATGGCTTGGTTATGATGAAAATTCGTGCAGGAAACTGTTGGTTGGAGAGGGATTTGAAGTACCAAAGTGGAGAATTGAAGAGATGCTGAAGGCAAAAAGCGTTAACGATGCGATAAAGGCATTGGAAGGTACAAGATATTTCAATTACATGAGAGAGCACATTGGTGATATAAGGAGCATACAACCCCTTGAAACAGCTTTGGATAAAGCTTTGCTCAGTATCGGATCAGAAATTTCCACAAGGAACTATCCTTTATTGGGCCCGATCATCGATTTCATGATAGCAAAGGAAATGGAGATAAGGAATTTGAAAATAATATGCAAAGGCATTGAAGATAAATTGAAACCAGAAAGGATGAAAAATTTACTCGTGGTGAGGTAAATGAAAATAGTCGCCATGTGCGACGAAGAAACAGCTATTGGACTTAAACTGGCTGGATTTCACGAAGTCTACATTCCTGGAGACGCGAGAAAGATATTTAGAGAGGTCACCAGCAGAAAGGATGTTGCAGTCTTATTCATTACTGAAAGAATTGCAGAGGGCATATCAAAGGATCTGAAAGAGTACCTTTTGCAGAGGGAAGATCTTCCAATAGTGGTAGAAATTCCCGATAAGAAGGGAAAGTTGCCGGAGCATGTGGATAATATATCAATGCTGGTTAGGAGGGCTGTTGGAGTAGATATTGAAAGGAGGAAATAAAATATGCATGAGGGGAGAATAGTAAGGATCTCTGGTCCAGTTGTAGAGGCAAAAAACATGAGGGGCGCCAAGATGTATGATGTTGTTAGGGTTGGAGACGAGAGACTGATAGGGGAAATAATAAGGTTGAACGAAGATGTGGCAACTATACAGGTGTATGAAGAAACATCTGGTCTGAAACCTGGAGAGAAGGTTGTATCTACGGGTGCCCCACTTTCTGTAGAGCTAGGTCCCGGCTTGCTCGCCAATATCTATGATGGTATACAAAGACCCCTTCCCGCTATAAGGGAAAGGAGTGGAGATTTCATTGCCAGAGGTATGGATGTTCCCGCCCTTGATAGGAAGAAAAAATGGAAGTTTAAGCCAAAGGTAAGAAAAGGAGATAGGGTAGTGGAGGGAGATATAATAGGAGAGGTCGAAGAGACTTCCTTGGTAATGCACAGGGTTCTCGTTCCTCCTGGCATGAACGGAAAGGTTGTAGAAATAGCTGATGAGGGAGAGTATACCGTTGAAGAGGTTATTGCGGTTGTGGATGATAATGGAGAAAAGAAAGAGATAAGAATGATGCAGAAATGGCCTGTAAGAAAAGCTAGACCTTATGTAAAAAAATTAGATCCAGAGGTGCCTTTGATAAGCGGACAAAGGGTCATCGATACGTTCTTTCCCCTCGCAAAGGGAGGAACGGCAGCCATACCTGGCGGATTTGGAACTGGAAAAACGGTCATGCTACATCAGCTTGCAAAGTGGAGCGATGCGAAGGTTGTAGTTTATGTAGGATGCGGAGAAAGGGGAAACGAAATGACAGACGTGTTGAGAGAGTTTCCAGAGCTTAAAGATCCAAGAACCGGAAAACCGCTTATGGATCGAACCGTTTTAATAGCCAACACCTCAAACATGCCCGTCGCAGCTAGAGATGCCAGTGTATACACTGGAATCACCATAGCTGAATTTTACAGAGACATGGGTTATGATGTTGCATTAATGGCGGATTCAACATCCAGGTGGGCGGAGGCGATGAGAGAGATATCTGGAAGGCTTGAAGAAATGCCCGGAGAGGAAGGATATCCAGCTTATCTTGCTTCAAGGCTGGCGGAGTTCTATGAGAGAGCTGGAAGGGTAAAGGTTCTTGGTTCAGATGGAAGGGAGGGATCCATTTCTGTAATAGGAGCGGTATCTCCACCTGGAGGAGATTTCTCTGAACCAGTTGCACAAAACACCCTAAGAATCGTAAAGGTATTTTGGGCTTTGGATTCAGACCTCGCGGATAGGAGACATTTCCCAGCCATTCATTGGTTGAGATCGTACTCCCTCTATTTGGAAGAAGTAAAGAAGGCATGGGAATCTATAGGAAAAGACTGGCTCGACTTGAGAAATGAAGCCATTGCCATTTTACAGAAAGAGGCGGAACTGCAGGAAATAGTAAGATTAGTTGGGCCGGATGCTCTGCCCCAAAGAGAGAGAGCGATATTAGAGAGTGCTAGGATGATAAGGGAAGCTTTCTTGCAGCAAAATGCTTTTCACGAAGTCGATACCTTTTGCCCGGAGAAAAAGCAGTACGAAATGCTGCGCATTATAATTTTATTCTCCAGAAAAGTGAGGGAGGCGGTAGAGAAGGGTATACACATAGATGATGTCATGAAGATGAAGATAGTGGAAACGATCGGAAGAATGGCAACAATACCAAATGATGAGTTCGAAAGTAAGTTTAAAGAGATAGAGGAAGAGATGGAAAGGGAATTTAATGAATTGATAGGTGGTTCTCATGGCTCTTAAGGATGTTGAGTACACCTCCGTGTGCGAGGTTACTGGACCATTGATGATAGTCGAGGGCGTAAAGGATGTAGCTTACAATGAGGTGGTGAAGATAAAAACCGCCGGTGGAGAAACGAGAACGGGACAGGTTCTCGAAGTTCATGAAAATAGAGCAGTTGTACAAGTATTTGAGGGAACAAAGGGTTTGGACACCAAGATAACTTCGGTAAGATTCACTGGAGAAACGATGAAGCTGGGGGTATCAAGGGACATGCTCGGTAGGGTCTTTGATGGGAGAGGAGAACCAAGAGATGATCTTCCCCCTATTATACCAGAGAAAAGGATGGATGTGAACGGTCAGCCTATAAATCCATATGCAAGAGAATATCCGAGGGAATTTATACAGACGGGAATATCCGCAATAGATGGTCTTAACACATTGGTTAGGGGACAAAAACTACCGATATTTTCGGGTTCAGGCCTTCCGCATAATGAGTTAGCAGCCCAGATCGCAAGGCAGGCAAAGATAAGAGGAAAAGAAAGAGAGGAATTTGCGGTGGTTTTCTGTGCGATGGGTATAACTGAAGAAGAGGCCATGTTCTTTATAAGGAATTTTGAAGAGACCGGTGCTCTTGAAAGGAGCGTTGTTTTTCTCAATTTGGCAGATGATCCAGCGATAGAGAGGTTGATTTTACCAAGGATGGCTCTGACATGTGCAGAATATTTGGCTTTCGATCTCAATATGCACGTTCTTGTTATCCTTACTGACATGACCAACTATGCCGAAGCTTTAAGAGAGATCTCTGCAGCAAGAGAAGAGGTTCCTGGAAGGAGAGGCTATCCCGGATACATGTACACTGATCTTGCAACCATATATGAAAGGGCTGGAAGAATCAAGAATAGAAAGGGGTCCATTACACAAATACCCATTCTCACCATGCCAGACGATGATATAACCCATCCAATCCCAGACCTGACAGGGTATATAACAGAAGGACAGATAGTCCTATCTAGAGATCTGCACCACAAGGGAATCTATCCTCCAATAGCTGTTCTCCCCTCTCTATCAAGGTTGATGGCAAGAGGGATCGGAGAAGGTAGAACTAGAGAAGATCATGCCCAAGTTGCAGATCAGCTGTATTCAGCCTATGCGGAAGGATGCGATTTGAGGGATTTGGCTTCAATAGTTGGAGAAGATGCTTTAACTGAGAGGGACAAGTTATTTTTGGCATTTGCAGACGAATTCGAAAGGAGATTTGTTGCTCAAGGAAAGGATGAGGACAGGTCTATTGAGGAAACCCTAGACATAGGATGGCAATTACTATCAATGCTACCAAAGTCTGAACTGAAAAAGATAGAGCCGAAATATATAGAGAGATATCTTCCAAAGAAAGCATGAAGATAGAAAGCGTAAAACCAACACGTATGGAACTTCTCAACATAAGGAATAGACTGAGCCTTGCAGAGAAAGGGCACAAATTGTTGGAAGATAAGAGAGATGCTCTCGTGGAAAGGTTCCTGAAAGCGATAAAAGAGAGGGATGATCTTAGAAAAGAGATTGACGCTCTGCTTGCTGAGGCTTTCGATGCCCTAACGGATGCAGAGATGATAATTGGCATCGATAAGGTAAAAAGAGCCGTAGATACGGCGCAGAAGTTGGAGGAGATAGAGGTGTATACCGAGAATGTGATGGGAGTTAAAGTTCCAAGGATAAGAGAGATCGATTTCAAGCCCAAATTAAATTACAGTCTAAGTGACACTTGTGCTAGACTGGATGATGCTTTCGTGCTATTCGTAAAGCTTATTCCAAAACTGCTAAAGCTTGCCGAAGTGGAGGGAGCAATATGGAGATTATCTGTAGAGATTGAAAAAACCAAAAGGAGGGTTAACGTTCTTGAGAACATATTGATACCAAGGTTAAAGGAGACAAAAAAATATATAGAAATGCAACTTGAAGAAAGGGAGAGGGAAGACTTTTTCAGGAGAAAAAGGATGAAAGCCATCATGGAGAAGAAATGAGTCGAGAGGATGCTTTGTTAGAATTTCTTGAGGATCCGGAAGAGAGGGCAAAATGGATATTCAGATTGAGGATAGCCTACATCTTGTGGATAATTTTTCTGATAGTTGGTTTGCTTTCCATAGCACTTTACCACTTACTCAGCTAAAAATTAAAATACATCGCTAAATTACAGCTAGGATATGCAAGAAGTCAAACAACTATCCTTAAACGAGAGGAAAGTCCTGAAAACCCTGTATGAAAGGGGAGGAGAGGGATACGCCGAAGAGGTGCAGGAGAAAGGAGGTTTTAATACTAAGGATGAAGTAATAAGTGCATCATCTTGGTTGAGATACAAAGGTCTTGTCAGTTTAAAGGAAGAAGTGAAGAAGGTATATGCTCTAGGTACAGAGGGAGAGAGATTAGTAAAGGTTGGCCTGCCCGAAAGGAGAGCACTCAACTATCTGTATGAGAAAGGAAAAATATCGCTAGAGGAGCTTGAGAAGTGTTTAGAAAAATACGAAGTGCCAATAGCTATAGGATGGTTGAAGAAGAGAGGATGGGCTGAATTGGAAAAGGAAGGTGGAAAGGTTTTTGTTAAAATAACGGAAAGCGGTAGGAAGGCATTGGGAGAGGAAACTGAAGAGGAGAGGGCGCTAAGGTTGCTTAAAGATAAAGGATATGCTGAGCTGGATCAAAGGATTGCAAACTTGCTTAGAACCAGAAAGAACGTTTTGGAAGAAAAGGAACTGGTAAAGACTAGGATCATTTTGAGCGAAAAAGGTAAAATGCTTGCAAGCAAGGGGATAGAAATTGTGGAGGAGATATCACAGCTTACACCAGAAATAATAAGGAGTGGGTTGTGGAAGGAAAGGAAATTGAGAGCTTATGATATCCATTTACTTGCTCCAGCAATACGTTCTGGAAGACCCCATCCATTAACTCAGCTCATGAAAGAAGTGAGGGAAATTTTCATATCCATGGGTTTTGAGGAGATAGAAGGTGATTATGTTGAATCCTGTTTCTGGAACATGGATGTTCTTTTCATTCCACAAGATCATCCCGCAAGGGACATGCAAGATACGCTTTACTGTAAAAAGCCGAAAAAGATGGAGATAGATAGAGATTTACTGAGGGTGATAAAGGAAATGCACGAGAATGGAGGAAACACCTCTTCAAGGGGATGGGGATATAGATTTTCCGAGGAAGAAGCAAAGAAAGTCTTGTTAAGAACCCATACGACCGTAAATACCATAAGGTATCTGTATAAAAATCCCGAGCCTCCGGCAAAGGTATTCTCTATAGGGAAGGTTTTTAGAAGAGAAAATTTGGATGCAACCCATCTACCGGAGTTTTACCAGATAGAAGGTATAGTGCATGAAGAGGGAGCAAACTTTAGACAACTCATAGGAATTCTGAAAGAGTTTTACAGAAGGATTGGTTTTGAGAAAATAAGGTTCAGACCAGCCTACTTTCCATATACAGAGCCCAGCATGGAGATGGAGGTTTTTTGGAAAGGGAAATGGATGGAGCTTGGAGGTAGCGGAATATTCAGACCAGAAGTAACCTTGCCCGCTGGCATCAAAAATCCCGTTCTGGCGTGGGGGCTTAGTTTAGAAAGATTGGCTATGCTAAAGCTAGATCTGGATGATATCAGGATCCTTTACGAGAATGATCTGAAGTGGTTGAACGAGGTACCGCTCCTTTAAATTTTAGGATAATGAAATCGAGAGATGTCAGAAACAAGGAGGCGAAGAGAGAAAAGAAAGATACGCCAAATCCCCATTTAGATAACAGATGAATCGTTTTTCCATCTGGCATGATCATGTCCACAAAACCCTTTCCTTGCACGGTACCGAGAAATGTACCAATAGATAAATGCAGAACTAGGTATAGAAACAAAATTGTAAAAGATAGAATTGCAATACATGCCAAGCTCATTTGAATTTTTCTTAACCTAGAGTTTGCGATGAGTAGAAAAATCTGAACCATTATCATTGCAGAAACAAGCCACAAGGCAAGATCAAATTCGCTTGGGAGATTTGCAATTTCGCCACAGACTAAAAATTCACTTTCCTTTAGAATTATGTAGAGTGGTGGAAGGAGAAATATGTTTGAAGTAACCTTATAGTTGTCTTTCTTTCCATAAAAGGACCACACTGGAGATACCATGGAGAATACGAGAAGTGATATGGATGCAATGGTAAGAGCAGAATGCAAATTTGGTTTTCCAAGAAGTAGAGACGATATGGTAGATGCAATAAGGAGAGCTAAAGGAATGGATGGGAAAAAAGAGCTGGTAAAAATCGTAGCTAACTCCACTTCTCTGTCACCCAAAATTTCAAGATCCGTAGATGCAATAATCCTTCCATCAAGTATAACCGATAACCTGTAAACGCCAGGAGGTAAGCGAAAGCTTACCACACCATTGCTGATCCTCTTTTCCATGGAGAAATTATTCCTTCTGATTTTTACAATGCCCTTATCCATTATGAGACCCCTGTAATCAAAAACCTTAACTTTCATGGTGTGGAGAATCTTCAACCTTATGGTAATCTCACTATCCTTGTGTAAAGGTATGAATCTCTCCACATGACTAGATTTGTAATCCACCACGAGAACATAGTTGCCTTCTGGCAAGTTCTGGAACAAGAAAGGATTCTTTCCAGACGATGGTCTTAATTTTTTACCTTCATGTATTAGATAGATGGAGATCGGTGCATAGAAAGGTAGGGAAAATTTATCTATTATTTTAACAAGAAGGTCATGCAATTTGAGACGGTAATTTCTTATCATATGCCAATTCAGATTTACTCTTTCTTCGCTTACCTTCAGCCCATTATAGATTACCCTTAAATCATATTCTCCAAATGGCGCTCTTACAATAGCAAAACCATCCTTGTTACTCGAATTTTTAGTTATAACAACTCCATTATCAAGCAACTCGATGGTTACATTATCTAGTTTTCTCCCATACTGGTCCCTGATCCTAACTTTTACGATTCCTTCTGGCTTGCATTTAACAAAACAAGTTACGTTTCTTTCTACCCTGATCACTTTGTATCCTACGAACTTGGATATCCTCCCTATGTTTAAAAATACCTTAACGACGTAATCTCCTTCTTCAACGCTGGGAAATTTCACTGTTTGCAAAAAAGTTAAATTCTTGAAATTAACCCTTATCTTTAAAGGTGGCCCTCTGTCGATTTTGAGTGCTTTTCCTCTTGACGCTAAAGCCATTGATACCAAGTTCTCGTTCCTATAAAGCTTAACTTCAACCGTTGGCAATGGTACATTGAAAAGGACCGCAAGCAAAGGTTTTGATATCCATTGCAGAGATGGAATTACGGTCAACGTGAACGCTCTTTTTTCTTCCTTCTTAATCTCGCCCTTCCCTACAACCCTTTTGTTTAACTTACTCAATACCCTAAAAGCCTTGGACTCTTCCCCAACCTTAAGATATCCTCCACTGTCTGTACAGAAAAACTCCACTGTAGCATTTATAGTTAGTCCTTTTGGTAAGTCCAGAACCTTAGCACTTCCAGGCTCTATCGAGTTTCTTCCAGCAGATATTCCCGCCCCATCCACCTCAAAGCCGGGCACATCTATCCATTCTATACTTCCAGCAACCAGCTGTACACCTTCCCTACCTTTTGAGTAGATGCCTTCTAATGTCGAGAACACAACAGCATAGGCATATCCATTCCTTCCCTCATCCATCGAAAACCAAGCATTTTCACCGAGATCTGCATCATCATCTGGAGATATAACCCACTGGTAGGTTTTGGAATTTGGATTTTGATACAGCCTGTACTCCTTTATGTTTTCATCTTCTCCAAAGAAATGAACGTAAGGTGGTATAAAGCCCAAGTTGAGTTCCCTTATGTTTGTAGATTTAGCCCTTGTTGCCAGTATGTTAACAAATCCTCCTCCCCTGGCTGCTGGACCATATGAAGTGCAATCCTCTAGAACATAGTGATGCATGTCTACAATCACTCTCTTTTCATCAGATGGGCAGTAATAATAAGTATAGACGTTTTCACTCCTGATAATTCCATTTCTTGATTCACTCACTACCTTTAGCCTTACCATCAAGTTCCCATCAATAAGCACCTTGTACGATACTAGCTTTTCATCAGTGCCTACATTGTTTGTACCTCCAGTAGCATATATGAGAGCGAACGAAGCGGAGATCTGCCAATTTTTTGGTATAAATTCTTTGGCATTTCTCTTCAATTTCACTACCCTCTGCGCAAGCTCAACACCTGCGGTTTTCCCTTCTAATCCTATGCCAAATACGCAGTACCCATCTTCTAGTATCTTGCAATAGCTAACTTCAATGCTATAACCTTTGATTGGCTCATAGTAGAAGCTGCCTTTCTCAACGGAGACGTGGTCTGGATAGTTCGGTTTCGGTTTTCTATTGTAATCGTAATAGAGGTAATATTCTTCCTTTCCATCTGCAAAAGGAGGTATGATAAAAACTAAATTGCAACTATCAATGTGCTCTCTATCTATAAAATGTAAATTATAAATTTGACTTTCCAGCTCATCCCATTTTCCATTATGATAAACGGCAACCCTTACAGAGTTTTCTTTTTCATTGATAGCCCAGCATGGTTTGTCGAATTTTATATGAATATCAACAGCTTGATTTCTAAAGATTGGATCGCTCGTGTCTATCCCAAGATCAATCCTTTGATGGAATGACCAGTTTCTATTCCATGTAGATCCTAAAGATGCACCAGCTGAGGAAATCAGCAATACTATGAAGGTTACCGCTATGATCCAGAATTTTGTCATCTCCTTTAATCTCTGCTAGATAAGAATATATAATTTTTGAAATCAGAATTCCTTTCCATGGATACTATTTTCAAATTCCTCCCTTGCGAGAACGATCAGTATAGTTGCTGCGGTACCAAGTATTGGACCAACTATCAATAAACCAAATGAGAGAACGCCGCAAATCCCACCAAGTAGAGCCATGGAGAACATTTTTTTCATGTATGAAAAATAGCATCCGATCGCAGCCAGTATCGAGAATATGATTATCAGGGAAAAACTTACTATCCTATGGGAGAAGAAAAATTTAACGAGAAATTCGCCAAATGCTAGGTCATTTAAGAGAGAGGGATTTAAGAAAATCGAAAATGCGGTGATTATGCCCAAAATCGAGCTCAAGGCAAGGAGTGTAGAAGCAATCAAAGGTCTTTTTGTTTCCTCGTAAGATTCTGGTAAAATGGTTTTCCTTTCCCCTCCCGGCTCTTCCCATTTTGCTTCACTCTCCTCAAAGCCTTCTACTAGCACTGAAAAAACCTGTCCACATTTTGGACAAGTGACGGTTTGCTTTTCTACCCCTGGAGATGCTTCAACTATGATTTCATGGTCACATTTAGGGCATTTAGCTTTGCCCCTCATCCATCCACCTTTTCGTTTAATTATTTTAAATCATGATTAAGTACCTTTCTATATCTCTCTCAGCAGATCTCTTATTGCTCTCCTTACCGCCTCGTCTGAGCTGTATTTAGGTTTCCATCCAAGCTTTTTAATCTTGCCTATATCAAACTGAAACCTGGGAACATCTCCCTTCCATCCCCTGTCTCCACCTGTGTATCTAAACTTAACTTCCTTTAGCCTCATTTCCTCTACAACCATTCTAGCGATATCATTCACCTCGGTTGAACCTTCTGTACCTAAGTTAAAGAGATTGAGTCGATCTTTCGATTTCTCAAAACCAAACAGCATGCCACCTATACAGTCATCAACGTAAAGGTAAGATTTCCTTTGCCTCCCGTTTCCCAAAATCTCCAGCTCCTTCGGATTTCTTTTAAGCTTCTTTATAAAATCGTATATTACTCCATGTGTACATCTCGGACCAACGACGTTTGCAAACCTAAATATCCAACCCTTGAAATCAAAAGTGTGACAATAAGCGGAAATGAGCCCCTCACAGGCAAGCTTTGCGGAGCCATACATGGAAATGGGAAGGAGGGGACCATAATCTTCTCTCAATGGAATAAAAGGTACTTCTCCATAAACGGTACTGCTTGAAGAAAATACGATTCTATCCACATCGTTTTTTCTCATTGCTTCAAGTAAATTGTAGGTTGCAAGGAAATCCTTTTTTGCCACACTCGTATCTCTAGCGCCAAGCTTCACATCTGGAATTGCAGCGAGATGGAAGACCACGTCATGGGATTTTAGAGCATTGCTAATCACATTCTCATCCAAGAGATCTGCCCTGATGAAGTTGAAATTTTCCTTTTCAAGATGTTGCCTTATGAATTCCAGTCTTCCAGTTGAGAGGTTATCGTAAACGGTCACATCATGATTCATTTCCATTAATG
>JAGHAD010000123.1 GCA_021161685.1 Thermoplasmata archaeon
CCATATCATAGCTCGCTTGAGAGTATCAGAACCTGGACAATGGCGTGGTGTGCCATCTATAATCTATGCTGGAGGTGAAAAATTGTTGACAGTCTCAATCGTCTCGATCGTTAACTTATAAAATCACCTGTCCCTAAAGGTTGAGGATGTCAAGATCCGGAAAGAGAGATTTTCCCATGTTATCAATCTCGATCTTACTTGCAATGATATTGGGTATCATCACCGGTGGATATCCATGTTACACCAACGAGATATCGACCATCTCCCTGTTTCTTGCTATGACCATCTCTCTGGCATCCATATCTTTCAAAGGAATTATAACGAGGGAATCTCTCAAGATGGCCTTGTATTCTATTATCTTGAATTATGGAGTACTGAGTGGACTCATTCTGCTCATATCCTTGCCTTTTGAGGATGGATTGAGATACGGTTTTGTGATGATGGCTGCGGTCCCTCCAGCTATCGTAGTTATGCCATTAACTGATATACTGAAAGGTAAAACCGAGTATGCGCTTTTGTCAATCTCTTCGATCTACCTCCTCTCCATACTACTTACTCCGCTGATCATCTACCTGCTGTTGGGTAAGAAAGTTAATGGTGCGAACCTCATCCTTACTACGCTTATTCTCATAGCCCTTCCATTGTTACTTTCGAGGATCGTGAGAAGGTTAAGGATATCTAGGAGGATTTCTGAAACAATGATCAATGCCTGCTTCTTCCTGCTGATCTTTGGAATAGTGGGAGAGAACAGGAGCTTTCTGCTTTACAATCTGGAGGAGATATTACTGATAGTTCTATTGACGATCCTCAGAACCTTTGGTCCCGGTCTTGGAATAATAAAGATTGGAAAGGCGATGAAGATATCGATGGATAGAATTATACCTCTCTCGCTGTTCTCATCTTTCAAGAACGATGGTCTGGCTATACTTCTGTGCCTTTCCCTATTTCCAGAGAAAATCGCTTATCTAGCGACTATTCCATGCATACTTGCAGTAATAATCGAGATGAGCTGGGTTGTTTATCTTGAGGTAACATCAAATCGGGCGAGGTGGCACCATGGATAGATACATAGGATTTCCATATCCTCATTTCTTTCTCCTTATCGCTCTGCTTCTCTTGCTGATCTTTCCCTTGCTCATCATTCTACTCGCCGGCAGTGTAACCATAGCTTTTTCTCGCCTCGGCATACCTGTTGCTATCGCTTATTTGCTTTTCTGGATATCATTTCTTGGAAGCTCCATAAACCTGCCAGTAAAGAGATGGCAAACAGAAATTACTGAAATCAGGGAGATAAACTTCTTTGGAATCAGATACAGGATACCTTTTCATGGAGAAAGAGAAAGCATTCTGGCGATAAACCTTGGAGGTGCGGTTATACCGATCTGCGTATCCGCTTATGAGCTCCTTCGTTTATCAAACGATGTACACTTGTTGATGAAAGCAATTGTTGCAGTCGTTATCCTCACCTTCATCTGTAAGGCTTTTTCTAAACCTGTAAGGGGGCTTGGTATAGCGATTCCAGCCTTTATTCCCCCTCTCTTCTCTGCCCTCATCGCCCTGGTAATAGCAAGAGAAAATCCCGTTGTCGTTGCATATCTTGCTGGAACTCTTGGCACGCTTATCGGAGCAGACCTGATGAACCTGCACAAGATAAGGGATCTTGGTGCTCCGGTAGCGAGCATAGGTGGTGCGGGAACTTTCGATGGCATATTTCTATCCGGTATAATTGCAGTATTGCTCGTATAGCATGCTCGAATAGATGCATCAAGAAGAACTAAACCTCAATGCTGAGAAGAGCAAGTTTCTAACCACTTAGAGTTTGCCTCTAAAGGCTTTACTTAGTATAGATTGTTTCATTATCTCAAGTTCCCTTTCTGTTTGCTCATACAACTCTAGAAGTTTCCTTTGCCTCTCTGCGATTTTGTCGAGGTAAGCTGCTATGCGTTTTTGTTCTTCTAAATCTGGTTTGCCGTTTTTGAATGGAATCAAAAGTTTATGTCTAAATAAATTATTTTTAGTAATGGCCTCAAAAGTTGTCCCTCCTCTAACCCATTTGTCTTCGAAATATTTCAACCAGTAAAACACGTAGAGATTAAACGATTTTTTCACTCTTATTGCTGCTAAACCTCTGCCAATCCCACACTTGTTGTTTGCAATGTTCACGGGACCAACTGGAGCTCTCACCGAGATCAGTATATCGTTAGTTTCAGCAATCTTTGAGGGTGTGATACAGTACACTCGAGGAGTTGGATATTTTTCTCCAAAATCTATTTTTCCTTGATAAAATGGTAATCCTTTGCCTTCTGTGTTGTAAGTTTCTGATGGTGGAGATTGACCCATAATAATTTCAGCTATTTCTCCTAACCTAACCCACTTCCAACCTTCCTCATCCGCTCTCGAAAACACGTGATGCAAAGCTACTTTAAGCAAGTTCTCAGCTTCTTCTTTTGCCTGTCTCCTTAACTCTCTTATCCTGTCAATTTTGCTGAAAAGATCCTCGATTTTTGCGACAATGCGTTTTTGTTCTTCGAGGTCTGGTTTGTTGTTGTTTTTGAAGGGGATGGGAACAGGCAATCTAAAAAAAGCACTTAAATCAACTCTCGGTTGTCTTGCACCAGTTAGATTTTTCATTGCATAGTTAGCTACGTATCGGGTTCTTAGATAGATGGCGAGAAAATCTCTATAGATTTCTCGCTTGGGTAGTAGAGGTATAAATTCTGTCGAACAGATACCTTCCCCGTCTGGAACATAAACTTTGTTCAGATATGGTCTGAGTTTTCCATACAGTACATGTCTGGAGTTAAATCTAAACTTAACACTCTTGATATCTTTCCCCCGAACAATAACTCTCTGGAGAAGTTTGCCTGTACCTGCCTCTACACAATCCATTGTAACTAGCCAAAATTCTTGTTCGGGAAAATCCTGAGGATTAATTTGCTGTCGATCCTCGGTGACTATATCCCTTAATCTAATCCATTTCCATCCTTCTGGTAACGCATAAGGTCCTTTAATTTCTTGAAGCAATTGTTCACTCTCAAATTCATCGAAAGTTATCTGCCTCGTTCTCTCCATTTATATCACAACTCAAGGTAACCCTGACCTTTAACATTTCTCAAAGCCCCAAGAAGAGAACACTTTTCTCTAATATAGGCTTCCGTCTCACTATGTGAAATAAACTCCCTTGAATTTTCGAACTCCTTTCTACTGGCTAAAAACTCGTGAACTCGTGAGATCGCACTTAAGACTCTCCTTTTCTCATTATCAACTTGTGCCTCACCGTAATTTTCGAGAATTATTTCGATCTCTCTGCTTCTATCAAAATGTTTTGATA
>JAGHAD010000138.1 GCA_021161685.1 Thermoplasmata archaeon
CGATATGGCCAACAACCCACCCGGGAATTATGCTGAACAGGATTATACCTGCCGTTAGAACTATCATTCCAAATAACATGCTCTTTGGTACCTCTCCTTTTTCAACATCCTTCATAGGTGGACCCATGAATGCCGAGTGGAACACCTTCATGAAAGATGCTAGTGTTAATATTGAGACAAGCATTGCAATTATAGATAAGATTGGATTGACGCGATAAACGGATTCATAGATAAGCAACTTGGAAGCAAATCCGTTGAATGGAGGCAAGCCAGCGATCGAGAATGCACCTATCAAGAAGAAAATCGTTGTGAATTTCATGGAATGTGCCAAACCCCTTATTTCATTTAGATTGCGTGTTTTGGTCTTGTAGAATATCGCACCAGCAGTAAGGAAGAGAAGACCTTTGTAAAGAGCATGGTTGAAGATGTGGAATATACCTCCCTCCATCGCAGCCATCCCGTAGGTGCTGAAATCTGGATTTCCAAGTAGATAGAGCCCTGCGCCGACGCCGAGGAGCATGTATCCCGTCTGGCTGATCGCATGGTATGACATCAAGCGTTTGATGTCCTTCTGAGGTATAGCCATGGTTACTCCAATAAACATCGAAAGCAGTCCGAAAAGGATTAAGATTATACCGGATGTTGCCACATACGAAGTGTTTCCATAAAGTGAAAAGCATATCCTGAATAGGGCATACAGACTCGCCTGGCTTGCAACAACAAGCATTGCGGTTATCGAAGCGGGGGCGACCGTATAGCTATCTGGAACCCAGAAATGCATCGGTACAGATCCGCACTTCATGGCAAATGCCGAGATAAGCAAAACAAGTGCTATCATATCAAGAGTAGTAGACTTCATGGCTTTTGCAAGGGCAGCTATGTTCAGCACGCCGTACTCTCCATAAAGAAGTGCTGTAGCAAGGAGAACCATCGGTCCAGCAATTGAGGAGATGATCAGGTACTTGAAAGCACCCTCTACCGCATCTCCATAATAAGAGCGATACGCTACCAGTGCTGCCGATGCTATCGAGAGGATCTCAAAGAAGACAAAGAGGTTGAACATATCTCCAGTAAACTCCATACCAAGCATACCAACTAGCATGAGCAAAAGCAAGGTGTAAAATTTTCCCTGTCCTGTTTCCTTTCTCACGAATGCAATCGAATAAAATCCAGCAGCAAGTGAGACGGTTGTGCTTATCAATCCCATGAAAGCACTCATTCCATCAACTTCTAAAACTATTCTCACTGGAACCGCAGACTGCAATGGTACCGTAGAAGTTGGATTGGGTGCGCCCATCGTGTAGATGTGTATACCATTCGTAAAAACATCCCATGCAAAAATTATCATTAGTATCTCTTCAATTATCAACACAGCCAGAACAAATGCATCTCTCGCTCTTTTGCTAAATCGATCTATAATAGGCGTTAGAAATGCCGCAAACAGTGGTATCGCAATCAATAGGGCGGGTGCATGCAGGAGTATCCAACTCATATTCACTCCCTCAACCTCCTTATCTCTCTGGAATCGAGCGTTCCATAATGCTGATATATCTTTACCGCAAAGGAAAGCATCAAAGCCAGTACCGCAACCCCTATCACTATGCTCGTCAGCGTCAATGCCTGAGGAACTGGAAGTGTCATTCCTTCAGGTATGCTTGTACCTTCTGGAAGATTTGTGTAGATTGGTGCAACCGCATTCTCTCTGTATCCTAAAGTTATGAGAAATAGATTGACTCCGCTCTCCAGGATACTAATACCTATGGCTATCTTTATCAAATTCCTCTTAAACAGTACCGCATAAAGACCTATTATTGCAAGGGCTACAGCTGCCAGGTATGGAACATTGTGGATCATCTTCCCTACCTCTTCCTCTGTTTCCTCGATCTCGCAAATAGAGATAATACGAGCACTATGGCTGAGAGACCCGCTATCACCTTTAAACCGACGCTTATGTTCATCAGGGGGAGCACGCCACCGGTGTTCATATCTCCAGGGTTGCTTCCAAACGGAGGTATTCTACCAAATATGAAGTTTGATCCCGCCAGAAAGTTGTAGAAGAACGTTGTTGATAATCCAAGGAGGGCTAATGATATGAAGCTTAAGGCACCTATGCTCTCCAAGATAGAAAGATGAGATTCTTTAACTCTCTTGGCAATTTCAGCAGAACCGAACGCCACGAGAAGAAGAACTATACCAGAAGCTACGATTGCTCCGCCCTGAAAACCTCCCCCTGGAGTGAGATGACCATGAAGTATGACATAGATACCAAATACCATCGTGAACGGAAATATTATGGATGCGATGGTCTTGACTATCTTTGATGGTTCACTCATGGGCATTCCTCCTTAATACGAGCAGGACTCCAGCAACGGCTGTGAACAGAACCGTAGCCTCTCCCAGCGTATCAAATCCTCGATAATCGAACACGACGCTCGTTACAGCATTGTTTGATCCAGTTTCATTCTGGGCATTTTTTATTATGTAATCGTCCATCTCCGTAGATTTGGGTTCTCCAAATGGTCTCAACGTTAAAATGGTTGAAATCAGAGCACAGGAGAATATGATAAAGACCATCAGGATCGCTATCTTATTCATCTTCCGTCCTCCATCCTCCTTGTGGCTTTAATTGCAAATATCAAGATAGCTGTCGTTAAGCACGCACCTACTCCAGCTTCTGCTATTGCAACATCGGGAGCATGGAGCATGTAGAACTCGAGGGATAAAAGCAAGCTCATCACAGCTAGAGCTATTGCTGCTGCTAATAGATCTTTAAGCGCAACGACAATTACTGCCGATGCCACTATCATTAATGGTAGGACTATGTTGATGATTTCTTGGAATGGCATTCCCTATCCTCCTCCAGGTCATCAACCACAGCCTTGACTGGCTTAACACCACTTCTATGGGCAGCCCTCGCTATTGCATGTGCTCCAGTTGGGTTGGTTATCAATATGGCGATCAAAGCAATTAACGTATGTATTGGCATGATCGAAGAACTGGGCTCACCATTCAAGTACCATATCCTTAATGCATGGATCATTACTGCCAAGCATAGAAAGATAGAGCCAAAGGTTGTACATTTCGTACCGGCATGTAACCTGGTGTAAACATCTGGAAATCGAAGTAGTCCTATAACGGCTAAAAGGTTGAATGTAAGGCCAATCGCAATGAACAGGTAAATGAGGATCTCCACTATCATATCTCTCCTCCTTCAAGATATCTTGCGATCAGTATGGTCGTTATGAATGATAGCAGGGCATAGACGATAGCAACGTCTATATAAATGCTTTCTCTGGAGGCTGCTCCACACAGAATCATAGCAACAACAACTAACGTGTTTATGGTGTCTAATCCAACGACCCTATCCGGTACGGTTGGTCCTTTGATTACCCTAATCATTGCTAGGACTATGCAGATGACGAGAAAAACCGATGCTCCAAGGAACAAACTGCCCATCATTCGGCTATCCTCCTTATCCAATCTGGAAAGTTTTTACATACGTACCTGTAATCTCTGGGCATTTTCTTCATGGCTTCATCCTTGACATTTATCCAATGAACGTACAGGTCATTGCTTTTTTCGTCGACATCCACACTTAACGTACCAGGTGTTAGGGTAATGGAGTTTGCGAGCATCGTTATGCCCAAATCTGTCTTAAGGTTTGGGGATATCTTGACTATCCCTGGTCTTATTTTACCAGTGATTACCCTATATGCAACGTCTAGATTTGCTTTCGCCATAGCTATGAAGAAAGGCCCAATATAAGCCAAGCCAAATAACCATCTCTTGGGATTGAGCATCCTGTAACTTTTCTTAACAAATATCCCTCTCGATAAGATGCCAACGATGATTGAGAGAATGACTCCGATAATTATTTCATCAATACTCCATAGAGCCAAATGTCCACTTCCAGCGGTTAGAATAAGGTATGCCACAAAAGCTACAATTGCGGTTACTGCAAATGCTTTCATTGAACGCTCCCCGAAGAAGGGGAAACAAAATTACCTTATTAAAATATTACTATTTAAGCACCTCCTAACCTGGAGTGTATTACGGCCAAAGGTAGCTCTCCGTCATAACCATCATACACCTGGGGAAATGGTAGCAGGAGATACCCGATCTCTTTATAGATTATACTCAATCAAGAGAAACGACATTAAGGTCCAGAGAAAGCCTACTATAAAGCCTCCGATGAAACCCTTGAGGAAATCAAGGGGGCGATGGGAAAGGATCAGTAACCCTCCAAGAGTAGCACTCAGACCAGCTATTATTCCCATGGTACATCCATACTCTATAGGAAAAGCAGAAAAGAACAGTATTGTCTCAACCTGAACATACCTGAAAATCTCCTCCGCGGACAGATTACCGTCAACAACAAATGGAGGAAATGGTATTGCTAGAGCCATCGTTAAAAAAGTAGGGAGTATAGATGCGATGGCAAGTCCATCTCCATATGCACTCGCGAGGATAACCCTGTTCTCCTTTGAAATATCTGTGCTTATTTCCATTTGATACGCGAGTTCTCTACTGAAGAAGAGGCTCGTTTTAGATTCCTTCACCATTTCTCCGCTCAAGCAGCAGTCGAGTATTACGGCAATTCCATGAGCATTTATGTTATCAAGAAGTTTCGAGAGCATATCATCCGTTATGCAGGTATCGAGGGTGCACTCCCAGGGTACTATCGCCTCATCGTATCCATCTTCTTCATCTCCGTCACTATCCTTAACCTCGGCGCCATGGCCGGAGAAATAAAAGAGAACAATATCGTCATCATCCGAGACGTTGGAGAGCCAGTTGAGTCCGTCTATTATATTTGGCTAAGGTGGCTTCCTCGTTGATGAGTACCTTCATGTGATCTTCCTTCCAGTTACTGTACTTCTTGAGTTCATTTGGAAAACTGATTAAGGTATCTTCCTCTATTGGAAGGTCTGCTTTACTTCCATTATAGTCTGCTATTGCAACAAACAAACCCCAGTAAGTTACATCTTTTGAGGATTTGATCATTTCCTTTGACTCGGTGAGAGGATATGCTGAAGATATCAATAGAGCTACAGTGACATATATCATAACTTTTGATACGATTCTCCCCAAATCTTTCACCTCACGCTCGCTAATATCGAAAGACTTTAAAAAAATTTTATATCATGAAGATTCTGGTCATGAGTGTCGAGGTATCATTTTACAAGTATGCTGCCATCGTCAAAAACCTTAGAGGAGTTCTATACTGGAAAGGTGAAAACGATAAGCTGAAATGGCTCTTGTCTCGGTTCAAGTACAGGTACCTTGGTCTTCCTCCTTCGAGCACTCCAATAAAAGGGAAAAATGTAGTTAACCTAACTTATCCAACCCATGAAGTTAAAACAGCAACCAAGCTCTTATCAAAATGCATGTCAACAGAAACTGCCGAAGCCCTTTGCCTTGCCTCCCTTTACATCAGCCCAATCATGACAAACTCTTTGCGGGATTTTGATGCCTCTATCGTCAAAACGGTCAAAACTTCAAAAGAGATGGATAACAAGGATTGGAAACTGCACATGAGAATAGCTGACTACACCACCTTAGACTTCTATACTTGGGCCACCGAAAATGTTGCTGAAGTTTTGCACAGGAGTTTAAATGAGATCTTACGTGAGAGAAGGGAGAGAATAGAAAAAGATGTTAAGAGATACTGGAGATTGAGTGAGGAAAAAGGGAGGATATTTCTTGCCTATCTAGATCCGCTAAAAGCTGTGCATCAATGTGAATTACAAAAGGAGTTAAAAGAAGCTTTAAGGAAATATCCGGATGTTTCCTCGGCATTTGGTATAATAGCCACTTTGGTCTTATGAGGAATCATATTTAAGTCCCTCAACCTTTACCCGATCCATGGAAGTTAAGCTAATTTCATTTACCCCAAACGCAGAAAGGATATGTGCAATCTCGGCAGCCTTAACGCATAGCAATGCAAGTCCCGATGAGATAGAGAAGATGGATGACAAAACCTTGAAGAATATACTCTTGCATGTTCTGGAAAGGGGGCATTTGAGCGTTGTGGAGCATGCGAGCTTCACCTTTGCTATAAGTGGGGTGAGCAGGGTGCTCACCCATCAGCTCGTTAGGCACAGGATAGCTAGTTATTCTCAGCAGAGTCAAAGGTTTGTAAGATTGGAAGAAGTCAGATATGTCACGCCACCTTCCATATCGAGGGATGACAATATCAGGAAAAGGTTTGAAGATTTCATGAGGAAGGCGTGGAAAGAGTATAAAGCTTTGCTTGATGCTGGAATACCTGAGGAAGATGCGAGGTACGTTCTGCCAAATGCTGCAAAAACTAATATAATCGTAACGATGAATGCGAGATCTCTACTAAACTTCTTTGAATTGAGATGTTGTTTAAAAGCACAGTGGGAGATAAGGAAACTTGCAAACATGATGCTCAAAGAAGTAAAAAAGGTTGCACCGACTATATTCAAAAATGCAGGTCCACCATGTAAAACGAGGGGGATTTGCCCAGAAAAGGATAGAGACTGCCCTTTCTATCCAGGTGATTGAATGAAGAGACCTTACGTTATAATAAATTGTGCATCATCGGCAGACGGAAAGATAGCCCTTCCTTCAAGAAAACAGACGAGGATATCATGTAAGGAGGATAGGAAAAGGGTCCTTGAGCTAAGAAAAAGCTGTGATGCCATACTGGTTGGAATAGGAACGGTGCTTTCCGATGATCCTCATTTGACCATAAGAGGCAGCAAGAAGCAACCTATAAGGGTTGTTCTGGACAGTAGATGCAGGTTACCCAAGGATGCAAAGGTAGTAAGTGGAAACGCCAAAACCATTGTGTTCGTTGGAAAGGGAAAGGCTAGACCAATTGGAGAAGATGTAGAGGTAATTGAAGTGAAAGAGGAAAAAGAAAACTTCTTAGATTTGAAGGAGATCCTGGAGAAATTGTATGATAAAGGTGTAAAGAAGCTTCTTGTCGAGGGGGGAGGCACAGTTATATGGAGCTTTTTAAAGGAGAAAATGTTTGATGAATTCTTAGTTTATGTGAGACCGGTTATCATTGGGGGAAAGACGAGCCCAACCATAGCTGATGGAGAAGGGGTTGAGAGTGAAGATGAGATGATAAGGCTAAAAGTGGAGGAAGTTAGAAAACTTGGTGAAGGTTTGCTGATAAAATATGTCCCAGGATAAATTGCTGTGCGACCAAATGCTTGGAACATTGGCGAAGTGGCTACGCCTGCTTGGATTTGATGTGTATTTCGTGAACAGGGAAATGAGCGATGATGATCTCATAGAGGTTGCAAAGGAGGAGGAAAGGATAATCATATCTAGAGATAAGGGTTTGCTGAGGAAAGCCAAAAAGGTCGGTCTCGAAACTATACCAATAGAAACAACAGATCTTGATCAGCAGATAAGAGAAGTCATAAAGGTATGTAAAGCCAATAAGGAAAAACTCTTAACCAGGTGCTCCCTCTGTAATAGCGTTCTAAGAGAAATAGATAGGAAGGAAGTTGAAGGGAAGGTCCCTGATAAGGTGTACAAGAGCCATGAAAAATTCTGGTACTGCGATAAATGCAGAAAGATATACTGGAAAGGGAGCCATTGGGTAAAGATAAGGGAGAGGATAAAGGAACTCATGGGCTAGAGCATCTTTACGAGCTGAGC
>JAGHAD010000006.1 GCA_021161685.1 Thermoplasmata archaeon
GAAATAGATGAATGTTTGGGGATAGACAAAAGGTCTACAAACCTTATCCTTGTTCATTTTTGCAAGCCCATCATCCCAGCTATCAAGGAAATCCAAAGATATATAAACCTCTCCTCTCCTCACTAATTTGTCGTTATACTCTTTCCAGTTCCTCCTCTGCATCTCATCCCCTCTGCGATACTGGATGCAGAGGAGGAACTTGAGAATTATTCAACACAGCAGCTGGAATTTGTAGATTTAGGAAAGAGATAAAAATGCATAAGGAACTTAATTCATCGATGAAAGAAAACTGTATAGTTGTGCATTACAGCGAGATAGGAACGAAAAAGGGAAACAGAGATTTCTTCGAAATGAAACTTATAGAAAACTTAAGGAGGAAACTTAAAAATGTAGGGGTGAACAGAGTTTACAGGAGATATGGTAGAGTGGTTTGCGATATGGAAGAAGATGCTGACCTAGACAGATTAACGTACAGCTTAGAGAGGACTCCTGGCGTTTCCAATTTCCTGTTTGCCATGAAGGGCCCATTGGACATAGAAGAGATCAAAAAGGCATGCTACGCCTTGCTTGAAGAAGAGAATTTTGACACTTTTAGAGTTAGCACAACGAGATCTTATAAAGGTTTTTCACTTAGCTCTCAAGAGGTAAATGAAATTGTGGGGGAGTACATTTCCAGTAAACTCAAAAAGAAGGTAAGGTTAAAAGATTTTGACGTCGAACTGCACATAGAGATCTGTGAAAAGGAAGCTTTTGTCGGGTATAAAAAATTCAGGGGAATAGGTGGTCTACCTGTTGAAAGCTCTGGAAAATTATTGTGCTCACTTTCTGGAGGGATAGATAGCCCCGTTGCTGCTTTCATGATGATGAAGAGAGGGTGCAGCGTAATTTTTGTACATATCTATAATTCTTTGCAAGTTGGTGAGGAACTGTTGAAAAAAATCAGGGACATTGTCGAGAAGCTAACCGAATTTCAGATAAGGTCAAAGCTTTATATTGTGCCGTTTGAAAGTTTGCAGAAGAGAATTATAGCTTCCATTCCTTCTAGGTATAGAATGATAGTCTATAGAAGATACATGATGAGAATATTAAATAAACTGTGCATGAAGGAGGGATGTGGTGGCATCGTAACGGGCGACAGTATCGCTCAGGTTGCATCTCAAACTGTAGAGAACCTGAATTGCATTTTCGAAGTTTCCTCATTTCCCGTTTTCTCGCCCCTTATAGGCATGAACAAGGAAGAGATAGTGGAAATGGCAAAGAAGATAGGCACCTATGAAATTTCCATAAGGCCCTATCCCGACTGCTGTTCCTTCATGATAGCCGAGCATCCGGAAACCAGAGCAAGATCTGAAGAGCTGGTTAAGCTGGAAAACCTTCTGGACGGGGCAGATGAACTGGTAGAAGAATGTGTTGAGAAAGCAAAAATAGAAGTGATCGAGTTATAATTAAGGTAGTATTGGCTGAGTGGTTGAATAAGTAAAACTACTCTCCATTTCATCAAAGATTATCTTGATGCTCCTCGATTTCTCCATGAGTATCTTTGGTTTTCCCAAAAAGATGTCAGGGATGTCAACCGATGTAATCTTTTTGGCATGACCAAAGAAAATGGTGTGGATCTCTCTCTTCAAAGGTTTTGGTATCTTGATATAGACACCTATGAATCTCTTCATCATTCCAATCTGCATTCCTCTCAGTATCCTCACTTTTGGCGGAAAGAGATCTATAATTAGGGTCTTGCTCAACGCTGGATGAGCATTATAAAACCAGAAGGTATGGGATTTATGTAACTTGAATTTTGGTAGAATCTTTGGTATGAGTAATTTGGTGTATCCGGAGCTCAGAATAAATGCTCTTTTCTGTTTAAGGTTTCTCATGGATTCTTTGATTTCTTTGAACAGAACTGGTTTATGCTTTATTGCGAAGCCAATAACCATTCCTATTGCTATCCCAAGCAGGAAACCAAGAATGATCATTGTTTGGTTTGTTATATTTTCTTGGAGGTATTTTTCTATATTATCAAACAGCCTTTCTATTTTGTTAAAACTACTTTCATCTAAACTGTAAGATTTAGTTACCACACTATCTGGACCTATGTAAGTAATGTAAACGGTTCTCTCATTGTGTTTCTCTTCGATTCCAATCGCTGCAGAGCTTGCTAGTAATAGAAAAGCCGATACCATAATAGTCAACAAAGTTCTTTTCATTTTGCTCCCCTACTTTTTAATGCACTGCTTAATATATAACATTTACGACTATTTTGTGAGCGAAAAAACAGAAAGGTGATGGGAGCACTGGGATTCGAACCCAGGTCAGCGGGTCTCTTCTCAGGGTCATCGCTCCAGTTAATCATCATAGGGTCAGATGACCCTCTTTTAATCATCCCCTAACTGGAGCCCGCTATGATGCCTGGCTACACCATGCTCCCATCACTTCCTCGCTTTTCTTGCTCTCTTCTCCCTGCGCATTCTCTTCTTTCGCCATTTCCACCGCATCTTGCCTCTCTTTTTCCATGCCCTTGAGCTCCTTTTCATTCTGTTTCCTCTCTCAGTCCTCTCTCAGGATATAATAATCTTTAGTCCTATTTAACTGTTTAGATTTCGAAGTTTTTTACCTTACCCAAAGAGGATCCATCAAGCAAATATACTTCTATGCTCTCTGGATCTATAATTTTAGAAAGAGGGGTCGCTATTCCCTCCCTATTTACCACCATTCCTCCGCACAGCGGGTTGAGGGCGGGCATTATCATAAGCTCAATTTCTTTTTCTATGCCATATATTTCCTTCAATTTCTCTCTATCTACTCGAGCTATAACCCAGCACCTTTCAAAGTAACTATAACCCAAGGCATCTTTCAATTCAACCATCGGATGCGTATGGGCTGCAACCACCGTTGAACATTCCATAACTTCTTTACTCGGCCAGCTGTGACCATGGACAAGTCCAATGGTTTTCTCCTTAATAACATATCCACTGGAC
>JAGHAD010000043.1 GCA_021161685.1 Thermoplasmata archaeon
CCGAAAAAGCAAATGAGATTGCGGAGGATATTTTAAAAAGGTTGAGGATCCCAAGAGGCATCCCTCGCATTGAAAAGATAATTACAACAATGGAGGAAATGTTGAGAGAGGGTCAACTCTGGAATGGGAAGGTTCCACACAAAACAATATGTGATAGATATAACTTTAGCGAAACTGTGTTATTTAAAGCATTAAAACAAGCCACTCCAGAGCACAAGCAAAAGATTGATGAGATATATGAAAAGAAAGAGGAGATGAAAAGAACTTGTGTACTTGAGGAAGATATAGATCCAATTGCGCGTAGGATTGCTCATAAACATGGATTACATGTTGCATCTGAAGATGAATTTGATGAACTGTTTACAAAAGCGCACAAAGAATTAACAGAGATGCATGCAAATGAGAAAAATTTAACATACGAAGAAGCATCAAAGAAAGCTGCAGAAGCCATAAGAAGAGTACTAAGTATCGACAAACAATTTTTTTCATGGACAAAAATTATGGGTGCTACTCAAGATGAACTCCACAGATATTGTGATATGCTGGGTTTACAATATTCCAAAGATGAAAAACCAGATATCACACGAATAAAATTATTTAAACACTTCAAAATGGAAAACAAATTGGAGGAAAAAGCAAAGAAACTTGTTGCTGCATATGAAACACTAAAAAAGCCATACAGAGAACCAACAATAGATGAACTTTTGAAAGCTGTAAAACCCACTAATATAAGCGAGTTTTATTTGCTTAGAACATACGCAAAAGAAGAACTGAAAAAAGAAATAAGGGTGATAATGGGATTTCAGGCAAAACCACTAGATGCTGTATATGAATTGGTGAAAGAAAAAGGTGGCTTTCAACCCTCCATCAGAGAGGTTATGGAAAAAACAGGATTGAAAGAATGTGCTGCACATAAATGTATACTTACTGTTATGAAAGCCATAGGAAAAAAAGAAGAAATGCCATTGATTACAATAAGAAAAGCAGAGATAAAAGAAGATCCCTACAAGAAGATGGCAAAAGATCAGCTTTATTTGTTTATTCCAACAGATTATAAGTATTTCATTATACGTCTTATTGATGAGGGAGTGCGTTCTAGATCGCTGTTGGAACATGAAATACTAAAAGTTGGTGGAACTCGTTATTTTATTAATCAACATATGGGGGACACATTAGATGATCTAGAAAGAAAAGGGATTATTCGCTCATCTGGTAGAACATACGAACTCACAGAACTTGGAAAGAAGATACTTGATGCAACAAATTATCATTTCTATGAGGGGATACTTCCAGTGGAATTGAAGACTAGGGGTCTAGAGAGTCTTTCATATGTATTTGGAAAGGGGCTTGCCAGATCAAGTTGTAGAACGTTTCTCGAATTAGCGGATCTTCATGAATCCGTACCTGAAAGACGATGGATAAGTCTCGGAAAGAAGGGAGAGTTAAAGCAGAGAACCTCGACCATTATGAAAAACTTCGCAAGAGTGGGTGCAGTAGAATTTGAAACAGCGCCCCCTTGGGAAAAAAGGGGTAGAATAGAAGTATATGTTTATGAACTATCAAGCGACATAAAAAAGATTGGAAAAATACCAAAAAGAGAATTAGAAGAAATAAAAAATATCCCCCTTACTGGAAGATATGATTATGAGACTAAAAAAAAGATTGAGGAGTTGTTAAAGAAGTATAAAGTTTCACCACATACTAGGAACATAATAAAATCGCCTGTAGCACTTCTGGTTGCTTGGTCCCTTGCAAGGGGGGCTACACAATATAAGGATATTGCGAAAAAAGCAGGTATTTCTAAAATGTTAGTAAGACAACATATAAGTACGTTCCTAGAAAAGGGATTGGTTGTTAGAAGGCCTCCTGGTGTCAGAATAAGGTTTGAAGATTCATATGCTGTACGCATTTTGAATTACCTACGTGCAATAGAATCTATTGTTGCAGAGCATTTAAAGGAAAAGGGAGTGAAACCTCCAAAGCCAAAAGAAAAGCGCGAGAAGAAACCAACTCCAAAGAAGGTTGAAATACCCGTGTTCTCCATAGAAAAAATTCCAACCATGGAAGAGGCTATTGAGGATCTGAGGAGTAGAGGGTACATAGATGCAGAAGAGAGAGCAGAGAGATCTATTGAATTGCTCAAAAAATTGCACGAAGAGCTTGGAAAAGAAAATCCAGATCCATCTAGGGTCAGACAGCTTGTTACAGAATGGGGGGTATGGTATGGGATACCTGGCTCTAAGCGTATTGCTGAATGTGTACCAGAACCATTTTCTGTTGGCTTTAGTGCTGTCCATAGACGAATATTGAAGGCTGGAAAAAAAGATCCAAAATTACTAGAAAAATGGAAAGAAAATCAATATCACAATCCTAGTTCAATCTATGGCGACATAGAGAGTCTAACAAAAGATAAAAAGCTTCCAGAAAAGGTAGAAGCACTATATGAAATGTGCGAACGTGCAGAAAAAGGAGAAAAAATCAATACTACAGAATGGGGCAAAAAAATTGGTTTGAATGCAAAAACACTTAAAGGAGTATTAGAAGAAGGAGTAGATGAATATATTGCAAAGAGGCCAAGAGGAAAGATAGCACTTATGGTACGGCTTGCAAGGAAGGGAATTGAACCTCTGAAGGAAAACATCAAGAAGATTATGGAAGAGGCCAACAAGCGACCTTTAGCTATGCGACAGGCGTTTATTGAGATGGAAATAGAAAAGCTCGTTGTAAAATATGCTGAAGAAAAGGGAATTTCTATGGAAGAAGCATATGAGAGGATAATGAAACTATTTGAAGAATATACCTAGACGTTAATTTTAAATATACCTAGACATTAATTTTAATTCATGCCCAGGGGTCGAAAGAAGGGAACCAAGGTATCTGAGAGGTACAATCCCAAGAGATTTTACCCACAAGAACA
>JAGHAD010000022.1 GCA_021161685.1 Thermoplasmata archaeon
GTTCATATCTATGGCAGAATGGTTCTTGGATATTTCACTTATGCGAGTGTCATTTCAGAAATAACCATGCCCATAGGAGATTTGAAGAAATTAAAAGACAGCTATTCCGCAAAGATCGAAATATATCCAGATAATAAGTTTGATCTATGGGGGGTCGAAGATCCAAGGATTTACGTGATGGATGGAAAGAAGTTTATAACATATTGTGGAAGAACGGTCAATTATTTTAATCAGTCAATATGGAGAGAAAGAACGTTACCAATAACTGCGGTTTATGAAAATGGCAGGTGGAGGAAGCTCTCTGTTTTCAGGATGCCTCAAGAAATTAGGGGATTTGTGATAAGTGATAAGGACGCTTTCCTAGTTAAAAGTAAAAATGGCTTGAAGTTATTCCATCGCTTACACCTGAAGGATGACAACTATTACCTAGTTATAAGCGATGTTCGGGATACCTTAGAAGGTAATGGACTCAAAGAAGTTGAGGTTAAAAATACTTATCTCCTCATGGAGCCTGCGGAGTTCGAAGAAAAATTAGGATGGGGAACTCCACCCATCGAACTGGGGGAAGAATATCTTCTGTTAATACATGCAGTTGACAGAGAAATGAAGAGCTACAAGGTCTTTGCTGTTCTTTTGAACGGTGATCTAGAACTCATAGCGGTAACCCCGTATTACATCATGGAACCAAAGGAAATTTATGAGATTTATGGAGATAGACCGTATACCATCTTTCCTTGTGGTGCGCAGGTTGTCGACGATAAATTGATTGTATCATATGGTGCTGGAGACATCGCAATGGCCTTTGGAGAAATCGATCTCGATGAGCTGATCTCTCTACTATATTCGAATCCGGTTGGCTAACTTATTTATACCCTTAACATATAGGGGCATGGAAAATGACCCAGATGGAAGATGCGAAGAGGGGAATTATAACGGAACAAATGAAGGAAGTGGCAAAGGAAGAGGGTATTGAGGTAGAGGTAATAAGGAGAAGAGTAGCATCTGGAAAAATCGTTATTCCTTTCAATCCGATCCACTCTCCAAAACCACTAGGTATAGGGAAAGGATTGAGAGTAAAGGTGAACGCAAACATAGGAACTTCAAGGGAACACTGTGATCCGCATGAAGAAGTTGAAAAGGCAAAAGTGGCAATAGAGAGTGGAGCGCACACGGTAATGGATCTATCCACCGGCGGAGACCTGGATGAGATAAGAAAAAAAATTCTGGAAGTCGTAAATGTTCCCTTTGGTACGGTTCCGGTCTATCAGGCTGGGATAGAGGCAATGAAAAAGAAGGGAGCAATAGTTGATATGACCGCAGATGACATGTTTAGGGCATTTGAACATCAAGCAAAGCAAGGCGTTGATTTTGCGGTTGCGCACGTTGGAGTAACCAAAGAAAGTGTGGAGAGGCTAAAGAGGCAAAAGAGAATGATTCCGATGGTATCGAGAGGCGGGGCTTTCCACATGGCATGGATCCTGCATCATGGAGAGGAGAATCCACTGTATAAAGAGTTTGATTATCTACTGGAGATAGCAAAAGAGTATGATTTGACCTTGAGCCTTGGAGATGGAATGAGATCCGGCGCAATCTACGATTCAAATGATAGGGCAAAATTTCAGGAATTACTCATAATAGGAGAATTGGTTGAAAGATGTAGGGAGAAAGGGGTACAGTGCATGGTAGAAGGTCCTGGACACATGCCCATGAATCATATCGAATCAAACATAAGGATAATGAAAACCGTAACGAGGGAAGCTCCATACTTTGTGCTAGGTCCACTCGTTACGGATATAGCTCCAGGATATGACCATCTTGTTGCCGGAATAGGAGGAGCGATAGCGGGATATTATGGAGCAGACTTCCTCTGCTACGTTACTCCAGCCGAGCACCTGGCTTTGCCCGATAAAGAGGATGTAAAACAAGGCGTAATAGCGGCGAGGATAGCAGCACATGCTGCCGATCTAGCTAGAGGAATAGACGTAGATCTAGATAACGAGTTCAGCAAGGCTAGGGATTCATTAAACTGGAAGAAGATGTTTGAACTCTGCGTAGATCCAGAGAAAGCAAAGGAATACCGGAAAAGAAATCCACCTCTCGAAGATCCTTCCACATGCTCCATGTGTGGTAAACTTTGTGCCATAAAGATAGTGAACGAATATTTGAAAAAATAATAGGATATTTTGCCGTCTACAAGGGGTTGGTTTGTGAAAACTGCATCGATGTATACTACCCAGTTACTTTTTCACCATCCGCCCATTGATTGTACCGGTATGTCCGGTTTTTCTTTATCCACTAACCTTCAAAGTTTCTTATCTCCAAGTTCCAGCCACATGTACAGAGTTGGGGTGTGGCACACACTCCGTTAGAGAACTTGTACATATCACTTCTAGTTAAATCCTCTGGCTATAACTTCATCAACCTCACCCCCAGAAATTTCCATTAATGGCGTGCTTCACCGTATTCTTCAGAAAGATAAAAAAGAATGGCAAGGCTGTGCCTCTACGTCGTCAAGGCGGATCATTTTTCACCGCCTCTCCCTCACGTAGAGGCGTCTTACTAAATCTATTTAGGCTATAAAAAGTTTTTAGATATCAACTTCCAAAATTTTCTTTTCGGATGATGCAGAGTTATTAGCCTTATCGTATGCAACAACCCAGTACGTTATTTTGCTTCCAGATGGTAGCTGACCCAGTTCCACACCATATCTTGGACTGTTCGATATATTTTTTAAAGGATCTTCTTCGCTTCTGTTCTGTACCGGATTATCTCCATACCTGTACATCACCTTACTTGTAATGCAACGACCATCGTCAATGTACAAAATTACTCTATCAATCCCAAAAGGACTATTGCATGAAACGTTTGCATATACTATGACGTTACTCTCGTTGCTTGGACTGGATGGATAATGGTAAACATCGCTTATAACGGGTCCCCATTCGTGATCGCTCTCGTTAACTATTATTTCAAGTTGATCATAACCTACTTTTCCGGCAAAGTCCTCTACCTTTACCCTAACTTTATACACCCCAGGTTCTGTCAAATTTACTCTAAATTCCCACCTCTCCTTACCATTAACCTTGAGAAGTTTTCCATCAATATATGCCTCTATCTCTTTTATTCCAACGTTATCCTTCGCTTTACCCCATATCTTAATTATACCAGCATCCACAATTCCCCTTGGTCCTTCGATTACAACAGTTGGAGGAGACGCATCAACCAGATTTATCAGCATCTTATCTCTAGCACTTCCCTTAACCGCTTCTATAACATGCGTTCCGGGCGCCGTGCCGCTGGTATTCCACCGATAGGTCCAATATGGAAGGGAATACTTAGGCTGACATTTTTCTCCGTCGATGAATAGGTTGATCTCTCCATTACAGATTCCTCTCAGTTCAATCTCATCTCCAACATTTGCCCAAGGAATGTTCCATATGGCTGTAGATGGCTTCACTATTTGCACAACATCTATTTTTTTGTCGGAAAGTACCCTTATGGTAAAGTTAATTCTCAAGAAGGTTGAAAATGCTCTATTTTTGAAGACGATGTACCAATCTTTTATTTCAGCTGGGAAGATTAACTCTCCTTCGCTCCTTTCGGTATACAGATAGCACTTGAAACTTTTTCCCTTTCTGAACTTTTCGAAATTTTCCTTATCCACTATGAAGAAGGAAGGAAATGCGTATACCATGTACTTGCCAAGGTTTCCAGTAAAAATGTTCTTTTGGAATTGGTAACCCTGTGAGTTGAACTTTATGGATATCTGTATCTCTCCCTCCCTTCCAACCTTGAGATCGGTTTTTTTGAGTTTTTGTCTATGTGTGAAAAAGATTATGGGTATGGTTCTCTCTCTCGGCTTTTCCATGTAATAAAACCTGTTCTGCTTTGCAAGCAAAGGATTTTCTAAAAATCCTCTCTGTATCACAAAGAGGTACGACTTGTTTACCCCCAAAGTAAAAGAACACCTTCCCCTCATATCGGTGTAATTCCATATACATGGCTTGAACCATTCTGTCGAATTCGGCAATTTATTGCACATGCAAATAATCCACTTGTAAATCGATTCCATTAACCCACCTTTGAGTAAAGGTGGTAATTTTTCCCAAACCTCTTGAATCAACTCCAGAAGCTTATTCTTATACCATGTGGTATCAAAGGGTCCTTTTACTATGACCATCACCCTTGCTCCATCAACGGGCTCCATGTTCTGATCTAGAACCACAAATGTCACTCTCTTCAAATCCCTCTCGTGAAGATATCTAGAAGTAACTTCATAGATCGAGTCGTCTCCCTTCCATGCAAATAGGGCGGATAAATTTCTGCCCCACCCATATGCATAGGTATCTGGCTTATCAACGGCTCCTCCTCCATCAGCCCACCAGTTATCGTTTTCATGCCATCCATCGATATAGAATTCTCTCCAAACGTGATCTTCTCCAACTGCAGATATTCCAACCGCAGGTACCAGAGCCGATCTCAATCCAGCCACAGCTATTATCCTTAGCTCCCCGCACCAGCCGTTGTGCTCGTGGTATATAACGTTTGGCTGTATTGGTCTGCTACCATAAGCGTTTTCTGGAACCGATTTTCCGACCCAATAACTTACGGCTTCGATTGCTGTCGGATGATTTTCGATACACCATTTCCAAGTTCTATGAGGTGGCTCATAGTATGCCTTGTAATCCCATAGATATTTAATACCGCTCAGCTTCTCTATAAGTAGAGGATATCCAATGTCGTTGTGGAAAAGCAGATAATCTCTCCACAGTTTTCCATATACTCGCTTTACATCTCCGCTCGTTATTTTTGGATGAACAACGAACCAGTAATATATCGAAGGTGGTATCTCAACCTTGAGGTTTTTTCCATCTTTGAGAACTTTATAAGATATTGTTGAAAATCTCTCGCCATTGACTTTATAATCCAAAATATCGGCATAGCTTAGAAGATCATCTGAAAGGTATAGGGTTTTGACGTTGTCAAGAATGATTTCCGGGGAAGGAACTTTTCCAAGGGGAGAATGAGCGATGCAAAAAGCAATCTCATCTAGATATTTCTCATTGACTTTCATCAATAAGTTAGCATAATCGTTGGGATTCCTTACTTCCTTTAGCTGTCTGATTAGATCTAGCCTTAACCATCTGGGAACCCTAGTAAGCGCAATCTTCGCATCAATTGGCAAATCTTTGGATAGTGGAGAAAGATTTCCCTTTTCTAGTCTAAGTGTTGAGGAGTTGAAATGCACATAGAAATAATCTCCTGGAGGGATTTCTATCTCAAGGGAAATTTCACTTAAAATTTCTTTTCCAAAATTACCACTTATCCCATAAGGAAATATCAGTAGACAGGCTATCGCTATCAACAATGCTTTCATCTCTAAAATAAATTATCTAGCCAATTAATAAAATTTCCCAGCATGTTTTCATTACATTAAGGCAATAGATATAAACTCGTTTCCAGATTATCAAATGAATATGGAGTTGGAAAAGTACTTGCTCCTGATGTTTTCGATAAAGAGGGAGGGAAAATTGGTCGATTTTAACCATATCAAAGAAAAGGCGGAGAGGGACCTGAAAGCAAAAGAAGGAGAGATCTCTAAGGGTTTGGATTCTTTGATTTCGAGGGGATTGATAAGTAAGAAAGGAAATCTGTTTACTGCTTCGAGGGATGGTAGAGAGTTCTTTGCATCAAAATTTAGAGAATGGAGAGAAGATCTAATCAAGATAAACAAGACATGGACGACCGTCTACGAAGCTCTACATTACTATGATAAGGTTGCGGACACCGTTTTGAAATATTGTAAAGATAGGCACGTTGGTTTCTACTGCACATTTACCGAGCAGCATTTCTTCAAAAGGCAGCACAAGGGAAAGTACATAACCCTAGATAATAAAGAAGATCTATTAAGGTATGTCCAGATGTTCTGTATAGACGTTATACCATGCGTCCACAGGATAGGAAATGATAGACCCGACTGGCTTATTATAGATCTGGATGCAGGTCCAAAGGTTGGATTTGATCAGGTGAAAAAAGTTGCAAAGGTTAGCTGTGAGGTTATGGAAAAACTGAAAATGAAGCCGGCAGTGAAGTTTTCCGGATCAAGAGGTATGCAAATATGGAGTTTTCCCAAACCTTTTGAGATGCCAGCTGATTGGAAACCAATACCAATGCTAACAGAAAAGAGGAAAAGGAATTTCTTCTCACTTTTTGCAGACCTTGTGAGGTTGGTGCAATACAAGGTTAATGAGGAAATACCGGGGCTAACGACCTCGATCGTGAGCAAGAAAGAAGAAAGGACCGATAAGATACTTATGGATTGGTCGTGCTTAAAGCCAAATGGACTGGTAAGGGCTCCTTATGGAATACATCACAAAACCGGACTCGTATCACTTCCCTTACCAAAGGACGAGATAGACGATTTCTCTATAGAAGATGCGAAGCCTGAAAACGCGATCAAGAGATATGAAGAAAGGGGAGATGAGTTTGAATTGAAAGAAAGTAGTTTTGACTCTGCTTTGAAGGAATTGATTGACTTGCAGGAGGAGATAGCTTGCTAACTTCTTTTCACGAGAGCCCACAGTAATACCAGTATGAATATACA
>JAGHAD010000122.1 GCA_021161685.1 Thermoplasmata archaeon
CAAGAAGAACTAAAAATCCTTTAGAGATATGAAAAATCATGATCGTAAAGGTTGGTTGTTGCGGATTTGCCAGAGGGATGGAAAGGTATTTCAAAGAGTTTAAGCTCGTTGAGGTACAGCAGACCTTTTACAAAATACCAAAGCTTGATACCATCGAGAAATGGAAGAGAAGAGCTCCAGAGGATTTTGAGTTTGCGGTTAAAGCTTTCCAAGGCGTCTCCCACCCTGCAAAGAGCCCTACATGGAGAAAGAGCGGAATCGAACTCAAGGGAGATGAGAAATATGGCTATTTGCAGTCAAGCGAGGAGGTTTTTGAGTCTTGGAGGAAAACCTTGGAGGTTTGCAAAATTTTAGATACGAAGGTGTGCATCATACAATTACCAAAAACTTTTAACGAAGAAATGAAGGAGAATGCGGAAAATTTCTTTTCCAAGATAGAAAGAGATGGATTGAATATAGCTATTGAGCTTAGAGGATGGAAGGATGAAAGCATAAGAGAGCTTTGCGAGAAATTCGATCTGATTGACTGCAGGGATCCTTTTTCATCGATGCCCACCTTCTTGAGCTCAAAAGGTATAGCGTACTTTAGACTCCATGGCTCGCCACCTGGAAAGAAAATGTATTCGTACAAGTACACCAATGATGACTTGATGGAGCTCAAAAGGAAGATAGAAAGCATAGATGCCAAAGAAGTATACGTTCTCTTCAACAATGTTTACATGTTTGAAGATGCGAAAAGATTTATGAAACTATTAGAGGTTTGAGCTTTGTGGGAATCATCAGGGATAAGAGGAAGCTTGATATATCCTATGTGCCGAAGAAAGTTCCTTGCAGGGAGGAGGAAATAGAGAAAGTTAAAATGCTTTTGGAAAGCGGGGGAAGGGTCGTAATATCTGGAGAAATTGGCACTGGAAAAACGCTTATAGCGAAATTTGTTGCAAAGGATGCGATTTATGTCAATTGTCTTATAAGAAAGAGTGAAAGAGCTGTATTGAGAGAAATACTCTCCCAAGCTGTGCAGGATTATAACGAGGATGGAGATCTGTGGGAGGAATTGCCAGACAACATTTCGGTAATTTTAGATGAGATAGATGGCATCGATGATCTTAGACACTTCCTTTACACCTTATCAAGAGCGGGAGAAGTAGGAAAGGAGATCAGGTACATTGCGATTACTAGAGATCTAAGTATGCTAAAGCAGTTAGTTAATGATGGCGCAACATGGAGCACTTTCGCTGAAAATTGCTCGATTCACCTTAACAAATACAACAAAAGAGAGATTCTCGAAATATTGGATTTCAGAGCTAAGGAGGCTTTACGTACGGGGAGCTACAACGATGATGTTCTAGACTTGATATCGGAAATTGCTTTAGGCAGTGAGGGGCACATGAGGACGGGTATAGAAGTTCTAAGGAATTCCGCAATGCTCGCTGAAATGAAAGGTGAGGAAGAGATCTCTCCAGAGGATGTGAGAAAGGTTAACTTCAATGCTGGGATAAAGAACTTGGATGAGCTTGGAGAGTATGAAGCTATAACTCTATTATCTATTGCCTTGCTTTGCAGGAAGAGAGCATGTGTAAGCAAGGAGGAAGTTGAAAAGGCTTATCTCGTTAATTGCGAGAATTATGGCATAGAAGCTCTACCAATCGATACACCCCTTGCCATTTTGGAGAGAAGCGGTCTGATCGCGATAAGAGGAAACAAATGCCTATTGCTCGTTCCGGCGACTACTCTAATTAATAGGTTAGAAAAGACTATTCACGATACAATCTTTTGATGATTCTCTCGGCTTCTATGCTTGCCTTGAATGGGGAGAGTCCGTTATGAATCAGGTGGAAATAAATTGCATCGGCGTACAGTTTTTTCACTTCTGGATTCATGTTTCCCTTGCTATCTTTTGCAACCAATATAAATTAACTTTGTTGTACACCTCTTGTCATGGAAAATGCAAAACATTATATACCAAAAACTGTATTGGTCTTCTCACTGAAGTAGAGGGATGGGATGTGGATGAAAGCAAATAGGAAGTTTATTGGAGAGGAAAGGGCAGTATCTGCAGTAATAGGGGTTATTCTAATGGTAGCAATAACTGTAGCAATAGCGGCAACGGTGTATCTGTACGTATCTGGAATGATAACCGGCGGTTCATCGATAACTCCAACGGTATCCTTCTCTCAGGTTGCAAACAATAATTACCTCATGGTGAGCGGTGTAGAACATGGTCCAGTTCCAAAGAACGTTAGCATAATATTTACAAATTCTAGCGGTGGAAAAGCAACCTATGGTGATATCACGGATACTAACAGCAATAACAAACTCGACGCCGGGGACATAATAAAGCCGCACGATAATTTGCAGGCGGGAGAAACATACACAGTGACCATAATATACGCAGGTAAGGTAATAGGATCAGCGAAGTTCACGTACTACGGCTAATTCCATCAATAACTTCTTTTAATTTTTTTATGGCATTTTTTGGATATCCTAATGAACTAATTCTTGATACATTTAGATTTGTCCTTGGACTCAGCATACTTAGTATAGCTTCCTATACGGATCTCAAAATGCGCAGGGCTCCAAACGTCTTATGGATAATCATGGGA
>JAGHAD010000071.1 GCA_021161685.1 Thermoplasmata archaeon
ATCGAAAAATTAAAAATGGATGAGGTACAGAGAATTAATAGGGTGGGGTGGAACGAAAAGGAACGCAGAGCTTTTACTCTGATACCACTTTTAGATTAACCTTTCTTTACAAAAGGAGGTTTTACAACCTCTGCTTTCACCCTTTTTTCTCTTATGACTATGTCCACAACTTCTCCGATACTTCTGTACTCGGGTTTCATATAGGCTAGGGCAATCCCGACGTTTAGAGAAGGGGACAAAGTTCCACTCGATACTTTTCCAACTACCTTGCCTTCTTTCTCTACTTTGCAACCATGGCGTGGAACTCCTTTTTCTATGCATTTAAGGCAGGTCAACCTCTCATAATCTCCCTTCTCTTTCTGCCTGAGAAGAGCTTCTTTACCTATGAAATCGTGATCCCAGTTTATGGTAAAGGCGAGACCAGCCTCTAAAGGAGTTCTACCTCCTTCAAATTCGTTGCACGCTAAAACAAAACACTTCTCCAACCTTAAAGTATCTCTAGCACCAAGCCCTATTGGCTTTATTCCATAGTTTTTACCTACTTCCAGTATCCTTTCAAATAGTTTTATGGCATTTTGCGGTGGAGTGATTTGTAATTCATAGCCGAGCTCTCCAGTATACCCAGTCCTAGAAAGAATGCAGTCTACGCCATTTACTTTCGCAATGGTAAATTCAAAGAGTTTGAGAGAAGATAGATCTACATCTGTCAGTTCCTGAAGAACTTCCCTAGACCTTGGACCTTGGATAGCTAAGATTACGTAATCTCTAGAGAGATCCTGTGCTTTTGCATCCAATCCATACTCTCTCGCTTTTTCATTTAGCCAATTTGCAACCACCTTACCCATGCCGGCGTTGGGAATCAACAGGTACCCATCCGGGAGATGATAGAAGATGGTATCGTCTATGATGGTTCCATCTTCCCTCAATATAACTGTGTATTGGCTCATGAATTCTGGTATCCTCGAAGCATTTTCTACCGTGGCTATCGACATTAACTTTTCCGCATCCTTCCCTTTCACCATAACGTTGCACATATGAGATACATCAAACAAGCCGACCGCTTTCCTCACAGTTAGGTGTTCATCCTTTATGGACGTGAAGTAAAGTGGCATCTCATTCCCCATAAAAACCGTGAACTTGGCTCCAAGCTTTTCATGTATTTTGTGTAAGGGAGATCGCTGTACCATCGATAGTTGTATAGGCAAGGTATCTTAAAATTTTCTTATCTCTGGTACAGATTTCCACTTTCAGCAAACACTCGATAGAAAAATTTAAATATTTCCTCTCATATGAGTAATCATTTGAGAATGCCCAGATTTCGCAGAAGAGGGAGATGTAGGGGCATGAGATGGGTGGGTTTCGTTCCCCACATAACCCGCTTCCAACCCTTTGGCATACCATATCCAGCCAGAGCTATAAACCTTACGATTGAAGAGCTGGAAGCTCTCAGGCTAGTTGACCTTGAACATTTGACCCAAGAAGAGGCTGCGATGGTAATGGGTGTTTCGAGAAAAACTCTATGGAACGATCTGAAATCCGCGAGGGAAAAGGTAGTGAGAGCTCTAGTTAACGGATGGGAAATCAGAATATCTGGAGAAAATTACATACCATACAGGGAACTGGGAGAAACAAAAAGAGACAAAGCATTCGAGATATGGAGGCTGCTTCCTCACCGGAACTGTGGCGCCTGCGGGTATGGGAACTGCGTAGAATTTGCAAAACAGGTGGCGGAGAAAAAAGTTTCACCAGATGCCTGTAGATTTATCACCAAAGAGGGTTTGGAAAAAATAAAGAAAATCTTGGAGGTGATGTGAATGGTGGGTGGATATGGAAGAGGAAATAGGTACAGGTGGTGGTATAGGCTAACGGGTATGCCAGGATGGATGAGGTGGGGCTACCCGGGTCCTTGGTTCTACCCACCTGTACCAGGCTGGGGATATCCTGGAGACATACCACCAGAAGAAGAACTCGAAATGCTTGAAGAGGAGAGGAGAATGCTCGAAGATCAGCTTGAAGAGATAAAGAAAAGAATAGATGAACTTAGAAGGGAATTGGGGAGGTGATAAAGAATGCCTTGGGGAGATGGAACTGGACCCCTTGGCTTAGGTCCAATGACGGGCAGAGGATTTGGCTACTGCGCTGGATACCCGCATCCAGGCTTCGTGGTGCCATTCCCGAGAGGAGGCAGATGGTTCTGGTGGGGCAGAGGATTCTGGGGTAGAGGCAGAGGATGGAGATGGTTCTGGAGACCATTCTGGAGACCACTGTGGCTCAGATATCCAGTATACCACTACCCACCATGGTTCTGGTGAAATGATAGCATGAAGATATGCGTACCCACCGCTGGAGAAGGAGGACTCAGAGATACCATATCAGAGCACTTTGGGAGAGCGAGCACGTTTACCATAGTGAACCTCGATAGCGGAGAAGTCAAGATCATCAAAAACCAAAGCGCTCATGCTAAAAGCTCTTTGCGCCCGCCAGAGTTAATAGCAAGGGAGGGAGTGGATACCGTTATATGCAAGGGAATAGGGGTAAAAGCTATAGAAATCCTTCGCAGGGAGGGAATAGACATACTGACGGTAGATGGTAACAGAACGGTAGAGGAAGCCATAGAGATGTTCAAGAAAGGAAAACTCAGCGAAGTGAGCACTGGCTGCAAAGAACCATAGCTACTCCATAGCCACTTCCGAAAATCTCTTAAACACCCTTTTTAATTACAAAATTGGCGGAGGGATGGGATTGCGATAGTATTGCAAGTCTATTTTTCGAGCTATAGAGCTCAACCTCCGCCGCCTCCCCCACGCTAAAGGGATTAGTTTTAAGAAGACAAAACAATTGCACCTTCAATGAAACTGCTACTCATCCATAGCGATTATATTGAATATGAAACTAGGGAGAAAGCCATTGGGGATGCTGAAGAGATAGAAAAGAGTAAAGATGGAATGGAAGATTGCTTGGTTGCTTTTATCGCCATTGAGAAAAGAGATGAAGAGAACAAAGATGCTGTCGTTAGCAAGGCGAGGGAAGAAATTAAGGAAGTTGCAGAGAAAATCAAGGTAAATAGAGTGATGCTATATCCATATGCACACCTGTCTTCTGAATTGGCATCTTCAAAAGCTGCAAAGAGTATACTGCTGGATCTCGAAACTGCTCTGAAAGAGGATTTCGAGGTTAAAAGAGCACCTTTCGGATGGTATAAAGCTTTCAGGATATCATGCAAAGGTCATCCACTATCGGAGCTATCTAGAGAAATTGTTCCCTCAAGAGAGGCAACTCCCGAAAAGGGAGTGGAATCCTATTGGTATATACTAACCCCGGAGGGTAAGCTCATAGATGCAGAGAATTTCGATTTCTCTGGACATGAAGAACTGAAAATATTATATGAATATGAGCGGAAAGGTTCTAGGATAGCTATACAAGAGCCGGCGCACATCAAATTAATGAAACAACTCGAATTGGTGGACTATGAAGGGGCAAGCGACTCCGGAAACTTCAGGTGGTATCCAAAAGGTAGATTGATAAAGGGTTTGCTGGAAAGGTACGTTACCGAGATCTGCAGAGATCTTGGAGGAATGCAGGTTGAGACTCCAATAATGTATGACGTCAACCATCCTGCTCTTAGTGAGTATGTTAAAAAATTTCCAGCTAGGCAGTACATAGTTAAATCTGACAAGGAATACTTTCTCAGATTTGCAGCCTGCTTCGGGCAGTACATGATAGCAAAAGACATGATATTATCTTACAAACAGCTACCCATCAGGCTATACGAGTTAACTCACTACAGTTTCAGGAGGGAGCAGAGAGGAGAGCTTTCTGGTCTTAGAAGGCTAAGGAGCTTTACCATGCCAGACATGCATACACTGTGCTCTGATATTGATCAGGCAAAAGAAGAATTTAAGAGACAGTTTATTGCATCGATGAAATGGATGGACTCCCTTGGACTAGATTACGAGGTTGCAATAAGGTTTGTCAGAGATTTTTACGAGAAGAATGAAGGGTTTGCAAAGGAACTGGTGAAACTAGTTGGAAAACCCGCCCTCGTTGAGATATGGGATGAAAGATACTTTTACTTTGTCATGAAGTTTGAATTCAACGTAATTGATACAACCAAAAAGGCAAGCGCTCTCTCTACAGTACAGATAGACGTTGAGAATGCAAAGAGATTCGATATAACCTATGTTGACGAAAATGGCGAGAGAAGACATCCTTTCATCCTTCATGCGAGCATCTCGGGTAGTATAGACAGATGCATCTATGCTTTACTTGAAAGAGAGGCTATAAGGAAAGAAAGGGGAGAGAAGCCAATGCTCCCGCTCTGGCTCTCTCCAACCCAGCTCAGGTTCATTCCGGTGAGTCAAGAGTTTGTGAAAGATTGCAAGGAGTTTGTAGAGGAGATAGAGAGAAAGGAAAGGGGAATAAAGATCAGGGTGGATATAGATGACAGGGAAGAGAGCGTTTCGAGAAAGATAAGGGATGCAGAAAGGGAATGGATACCAATAATAATCGTCGTTGGAGAGAGGGAAAGAGAGAGCAGAAAATTCAAGCCGAGATTCAGGAGAAAAGAGTTGGAGGAGGGAAAGGAAGAGTACTCGCTCGAAGACATTCTTACTCTCATCAAGAAAAGAACAGAAACTTATCCACAGGATAGATTGCCACTTCCCATGTTACTCTCCCAAAGGGCAAAATTTGGTTAACCCTAAATGCTTAAATAGAAGTTGAAGTATTAATAAGGATACCTTCCAGGGATGATGCATATGGAAGCCAAAGGCGATTTCAAGTACATAGTGAGGATTGCGAACACAGATCTAGATGGAAATAAAAAAGTAATTCATGCTCTAACTGGCATCAAAGGAATAGGTCTTCACATGGGAACCGTAATAGCTGACGCTGCCGGAATTGACAGGAACAAAAAGATGGGGAACTTAACAGATAAAGAGGTCGAGAAGTTGCAGGAAATTATTTCAAACCTATCCAAGTACGTTCCCGGATGGCTCGTTAACAGAAGGAAAGATTATGCAACGGGAGAAGATATCCATGTAATAGGTGCGGATCTGCCAATGGTTCTAAGAAATGATATAAACAGGCTCAAAAAGATAAGATCGTATCGTGGCATAAGGCATGAGCTCGGTTTACCAGTCAGAGGGCAGAGGACGAGGTCAAATGGAAGAACGGGTCTAGCTTTGGGAGTATCCAGAAAGAAGAAGTGATGTTCCATGGGAGATCCTAGGAGATTGAAAAAGAAATACGAAACGCCACCGCATCCTTGGCAGGAAGATAGGATAAAATACGAACACGAGCTTGTAAAAAAGTTTGGTTTGAAAAACAAAAGAGAAATATGGAAAGCTCAAACCATACTTAGGAAGTATAGAGCCCAAGCAAGGTATCTATTACCAAGGGCTAATTCAGAGAAGCACAAAAAGGAAATCAAGCAATTAATGGATCATCTCTTCAGAATGAACTTACTGAAACCGGGATCATCCCTAGCAGATGTCTTATCTCTGACCGTGGAAGATATCCTATCAAGAAGGTTGCAGACCATCGTTTATCTAAAGGGACTAGCCTCAACACCTCGGCAGGCTAGGCAGTTTATAGTTCATGGACATATAGCCATTGGTGGCAGAAAGGTGACCATACCAAGCTACATGGTGAAGGCTGAGGAGGAGCCAGAGATAGGCTATGCACCAAGTTCACCCCTTAATGAAGAGAACCATCCAGCTCGTCCACCTGCTGATATGATAAAGAGAAGGGTCGGTCTCGAAATGGAAAAATCAGCACAGAGCGGGTGATTATAGGTGGGGAAGTGGGGAATTGCTCACATTTATGCATCTTTCAACAATGTCATTATAACCATAACAGACCTAACTGGTGCGGAGACGATAGCGAGATGCTCTGGAGGAATGGTAACAAAATCTGCAAAGGATGAAGGCTCTCCGTATTCAGCCATGCTAGTTGCACAGAGAGTTGCAGAGATGGCAAAGGAAAAAGGGATAGACAGCGTGCACGTTAAGGTTAGGGGACAGGGAGGGACGAAGAGTAAAGCTCCCGGTCCAGGAGCGCAGGCTGCAATAAGGGCACTCGTGAGGGCTGGGTTAAAAATAGGAAGAATCGAGGACGTAACACCAATACCACACGATGGTGGAAGAAGGAAGGGTGGAAAGAGAGGAAGAAGAGTATAGGTGATCTTGTTGGTTAAGGTAGATTTTATTGACTTGAAAGAAAGGTCTGCTAAACTGATAATATCCGATACCAAACCATCTTTTGTAAATGCCTTAAGAAGAGTTATGCTTGCAGATCTACCAAAGCTAGCTATCGAGGACGTTATCTTCTATGAGAATACATCCCCCTTATTCGATGAGATAATAGCTCACAGGTTGGGAATGATACCATTGCCCACGGATCTCAAGTTACTTGTTCCGAGAGACAAATGCAGTTGTGGGGGCAAAGGGTGTGCGAACTGCACGGTTAGGTATACTTTGAGCAAAGAAGGGCCATGTACGGTCTATTCTGGAGATCTGCAACCAGAGAAGGAAACATGGTCTGTCGTCGATCCAAACATACCAATAGTTAAACTTTTTGAAGGACAGAGATTGATCCTTGAAGCAGAAGCGATACTTGGTAGGGGCAGGGATCATGCAAAGTGGCAGGCTGTGCAGGCGCCAGCATATAAGTACTATCCAAAAATAGAGATAGATCAGAGCAAACTGGATGAAGATGCCATTAAGAAGTGCATAGAGATCTGTCCAAAGAAAATTCTCGTTGAGAAGGATGGAAAGCTTGTTGTTAGTGACGTAGAAAAATGTTCCTTGTGCAAATCATGCATGGAAGTTTGCGAGGAAGGAGCGATCAAGGTTAGTGGAGATGATACAAAGTTCATTTTCAAATTTGAAACAGATGGCTCTCTTAAGGCTAAAGATGCTTTGATCGAATCTGCAAGGATACTGGAGGAGAAGTATAAGGATTTTCTTGAAAGCTTGGGTTGATTGGGGGCCCGTGGGGTAGCTTGGCATCCTTGTGGCTTCGGGAGCCATTGACCCGGGTTCAAATCCCGGCGGGCCCATTTTGAGAGCTTTCATAGTGGCAAAAATCAGTGTTTACCCTTTATCTTCATGGTTTCTGATACTCGTCTGGCGATCTCTTGTGTTTCTCTGGAGGATCCTTTTCTTCTTCGAGTGGAATTTGGAAAGGGATATCAATATAGTTTTCTTACCCACCTTATACGGAGTGAAGGCATAGGAGAGTGAAACAAAAAATCACCTCTTCCTAAGTTGTGATGGATCCCTCGGGCACTTTGATAAATAGAGGAACTGTTTTCAACTTCAGAGAATTCACCTTTTCTACAGTTTTCTTGAGAGAACTGTCTATATTCTGACAGATTCTGCATCAGTAGCCATTCGTAATCTGAATTGATTTGCTCCTGTCTTGTTTTATCCATTTTTCCCAGTGAAAAGTTTTTTATCCAATGATGGAGTAAATCTTTGTAGCCTGGAGGAAACCGGCTCCTCTGAACCAATGATGAGGCAGTCGCTCCCCTCCAGGCACATTCCTACTCGAGCGTTTCGAACACGTAATCCTCTCTTTCTCCAAGAACAATCTCAAGCTCTGAAGGATTTATCAAAGGTACTTTAAAGACGTTGTCGATCGCAACCCTTGGGCATAAAGTGGAAACGAAACAGTCTATTCCACCAAAGGCATCTAGGATGTTTTGACTTAGATTGTCAACAACAAAGATGTACGCCTTCTTATCGTATCTCTCCAGTTTTTTCTTTATTTCAAAAGCCTTTTCTTTCCTTAGCTGTCCCGGTTTAATGCCCACTATAATGCCAAAACACTCCGCATCCTTAGCTAGAGATATCACTGCGTACCTCCTCCTCAAAAAATCGTTCTTTTCCCTCTCTATCTCTTCCGAAAAAACCTTCAAGGTAAAGGGATCTACTGCAACAACGCGCTTTGACGTAACCATCGACAACCCAACCGGGTGGAAGAATCCGCTTCCTATAAAAAGAAATGCATCAACATGCTTAGATATCGAAGTTGCGGAGCTGAAATTGCATCCCAAAACGAGCCCATCTCTGTAAATTCTTTCATCTCCCTTACCGATAAAAACTTCAAACCCCTCTCTTCTCAGAATCTTCGATACCTTTCCCAGCTTGTTAACGTGCTGTGCATTTGCAACCAAGCCGATTTTACTTCCTCGAAGTTCTGGTATTGCTTTCTTAACTCCCTCCTCTTCTCTCGCTATCCCTTCAGCGTTCACGTACATGACGGGAACCTTTAATGAAGGTATCGGAAGATGTCCTATCTGAACAACCATGTCTACATTTAACGCCCCAGCGTAGTAAATACAGCTCACATCGCAGGCGCCAAAGCATGGATCAGTTGATAAAAGCACCTCTATGCCTTTCTCTTCCAACAAATCGGAGATTTCCAACATATGTTTCTTCAATCCATCTGGTGCCTGGAGTAAAATCCTTTTGCAATTTCTGCGCATCACTTCTTTTATCAACTCTTCGACCTTTACCGAATAACTTCCAAATATCATGTCATTGCCTCCAGAGCTAACAGCATGGTAACGTGTCCTGCGAGAACTGCAAGGGAAGCTGGAATGAATTTTTTGTACATTTTCCATAAATCCGTTTTGAAATATTCGCACGTAACAACGACGCACAGATGGACTGGAGAGAACAGGTAACCCATGAAGGAACTCATGTAAATTAAGCTGGCTAAAGATGTTAAATCAAGCCCAGCAGAGGGAAAGAGGGGTTCAAGGATTGGATATGAGAGAGAGACCGCAACCAAGTTATGACCCATTGAGAAACCAAAAAGTAAAGGAACTAAAGTTATGAGCAAGAAAGGAGGGAAGTTTGAATGAGATAAGCCTTTCAAAAATTCCGTAATTTCCGATCTGGAGAAAAGCTCCCTGAAAACCATTATGCCTATTATTGCGAGAGAAAATCTAGGAGAGAGACCTTCCTTAATGAAATGAGGGATTTTTTTGGGCGGTACTTTATCTATCAAAAGGAGAGACAATATACCTAAGAGCAGTGATATAAGAAGAGACCCCGTGGATGGGAATTTAAGTAATACGGAGAGAGGTACGGATACTAGAACTACTAGAAGTATTGGAATGAAGTACAGAAGTCCTTTCAAATCGTTGCCCTCTTTTTTCTTTCTCAAAAGATCCTTTTTCGGTGAACATCCATTCAGTAGAGCGAGACCAATGAGGATCATCATTATAAAGGAAGGTACTTGCAGAAAGATAATGGAATAGATATTCTTCCCAGTAAATCCCGAAAGCAGAATCATGGTTGCCGATAGTGGATAAACCAGAAACAAAACGTGGCGGAACCAAACATTAAGCAAAGAGAGGTCTTCCTTGCTTATGCCGACTTCCTTTCCTTCTCTTTCTATTAATGGAGCTGAGAACAAAGCTCCTCCCTGAATGGGCAATAATCCAAACAGGGCTGGAATCGATGCGATGATTCCTCCCTTGGAAAGAAAACCTCCAAGCGAATCAACCAACTTTTCCATATCTCTGTTTTCCTTCATGATGGTGGCAAGCATGTTTATGAAGTTGACAATAAGGATAAGCTCAAGGGTCAAAGTGACCAACTTATGTTCATCTATTGAATATATAATAGTCCTTGAAACCGCATCAAAAATACCATAGAAGCCGAGATAATCAATGGAGAAGATTGCAATGATAAAAGAACCTACGAGGAGAGATATTCCAAAATCCACTTTTTTCCTTATGAGGTACACGATCACTGGAAATGATAGCAAAGCCCCAAAAGCTGAAAGCATATTCAATCACTCGTAATTCTCAAAGCTTCTTTTTGTGCGAATTCCAAAACCTCATCTTCTTTAAGAGTCAATACGTTCCTATCAATCATAAGCACTTTGCCATTGACTATCGTAGCAACGACATCGCTCGATCTTACAGCATATACCAAATGAGATACAACATCGTGGATCGGCGTTAGATGAGCCTTTTTAAAATCAACCACTATGATATCCGCAACCTTCCCTTCTTCTATAGATCCAATTTTCCCATCTATACCAAGGGCTTTTGCCCCTCCAATTGTCGCCATATCCAATACCTGCTGAGCCTTTGCGACGCACGGATCCCACCTATGATGCTTGTGCAAAAGAGCTGTAAATTTCATACTCTCGAACATATCTAATGTATTATTGCTCGCAGCCCCATCGGTACCTATCGATACGTTTGCTCCCTCATCAATGAGTTCGGGAAGGGGCATGTAGCCTCCGGTTGCTAATTTCATATTGCTGACTGGACAATGAGATACACTCGCTCCAACCTTTGCTATTTTCTTAACCTCTCCCTTGGTAATCCATCCGCAGTGAGCTAACAAGGTTCTATTGCTCAGAATACCTGTTCTCTCAAACTGTTCCAAGGGTCTTACCCCGTACCTGTTTTTAACATCGTATATCTCCTGCTGGGTTTCGGAGCAGTGGGTGTGGATGATCAGGTTGTATTTTTTAGATAGCTCGGAGCATTTCATTAACGTTTCTGGTGAGCATGTATAAGAAGAGTGGGGAGCTATCACTGGAGTGATGAGTTTCTCATTGATCCATCTCTTTATGAAATCTTCGCACCTACTGAATAGCTCTTCTCTCTTGTATTCTGGTGTCCCAAAATCTAAAAAAGAAAACCCCAAAAAACCCCTCAATCCAGCCTTTTTGGTTCTTTCAGCAATCGTATCTTCAAAAAAATACATATCGGCATAGCAAGTGGTGCCTGAGAGGATCATCTCAAGCAAACCCAGATCTGTTCCGGCTTTCACAGCATTCCTATCAAGCCTCGCCTCGGCAGGCCATATTCTTTTCTTAAGCCAATCTTCCAGTGCCATATCATCCCCATATCCCCTGAAGAGCGTCATCGGTATGTGGGTATGCGTGTTTATGAGTCCAGGAAGAACAACTTTTCCGTTTCCACTTATCTTGAAATCCGCTTCAATTGCCAATCCTTTTTCCGAAATTTCTTTTATAATGCCATCTTCAATATAGATGCTGCCTTTGAATATTCTCCTTTTCTCATCCTGCGAAACTATTACAGCATCCTTTATCAAAACGCTCATGTCAAACATCCCTTGGCTTTATCCCTTCCTTCCAGTAAGCTTCAAACAGCTCATTTAGCCTATTTACAATATCTTTGTTTACGGTGATTAGAGCGAGCTCATTCTCCTTGAAAGGACCTGATAAGATAATTGCCCTATCGCTTTCAACCACAAAAGAACCTTTGACATTCGGATTATATCTTATATCCAATCCACGCAAGTTGCTTTTGTCACTGCACTTTTTCACAACTATCTTTGCGTTTCTTGGTATACTGCTTGCGTCAAGCAGATATTCGGCAACCACTTTTGGATTCCGAAAATTACTGATGGACCATCTCTCTGTGCACCTGAAAGCATTTTCGATTTTCTTTGGTTTCCTTCTGCTTAGTTCTATTGCTGAAATGCTTATAATAATTCCAATAACCATGCCCACGGCTATCCATGCTGCTATCATGCTACCGTTTTCAAATCCGTTTGTCATTAAATAGGTTTGTCCTTTGGTTTGTCCTTTTGGAATTCGAAATATTTGCAAAAGTTTAAATCTTGTAAGGTATTTCATGGGTTGGAGGTAGAGGAGATGGCGTACACGTATGAAGGATGGACCTTATATAAAAGAGATGTCAAGCTGAGGAGCGGAAAGGTGCAGACCATATACTTCTTCAGTAAAAGAACGCCAAAGAGTGGAGAGCCCTGCGATCTCCCGGAAGGCTATACGGTAGGTGTTAACCAAAGGACTGGTTTGCCATATCTAAAGAAAAAGTAATTTACCCTTTCTTTTTATTTTTGTGAACGCAATAAAAAAAGCAAAACTCCTTGAAGAGGGAAAAATTCAAGATCCAAATGGATTGATAGATATCTACAGCTTTCAAAGATCAGGCCCACTTGCGGGAAAGAGAGCAGTTGTTTTAGAGTTTGGGGGGAAAAGGGTAAAATTGGAAATTTCTGGAAAGTCCAAGTATGCCCTTCACAAAAATGGAAAAAATTACTCAATTGTCGATGAAGATGGTATATTCATCAAAAATGTTAGAATTATCCATGCACCCGGGGGAGCGCCAAACCAAGCTTTCTTGAACATTGAAAATAGATGTATTTTCAACTGTGCATTCTGTGAAAGTTGTTCAAAGGCATTGCTAGATGAGAAAAGACTAATGAGATTCATAACCAAATTGGTGGAGAACAGATCTTGCGAGACCATAGCTTTGACGACCGGCGTTTTTCCATCGGTTGAAAGCTCGATAAAAAGATTGTGCAGGTTTGTGCTTAATTTGAGAAAGAAAAACAAGGATATACCAATAGGGGTAGAGGCTGTAGTGAACAAAAAAGAGCAGATAGATGCCATTAAGGAATCGGGGGCAGACGAGATCAAGATAAACGTACAGCTTCCAAGGAAAGATCTCTTTGATGCGATATGCGGATATGTGAGCTATAATTCCATATATTACTTTTTGGAACACGCCGTCGATGTATTTGGCGAAGGGAAGGTAACTTCAAACATCATTTATGGTTTTGGAGAAAGAGAAGAGGATATTCTAGAGACCTTGGAAAGGTTAGCATCTGCTGGCATTGTTGCAACCCTTAGGAAGGTAAGGTTGAGTGAGGTCAATGCGGATAGGATAAAGAGAAGGATTGGGAGAAGTCCCCAAAAAATTAATTACGACAAGATTCTAAGGCTGGCTTTGAATCATAAGAACATTTTGAAGAAATTTGGCTTAACAACGAAAACTTTCAAAACCATGTGCTTGCCATGCGCATGCTGTGACCTGGTACCCTTTATTGATGTATAACTAGCTCCTCTGAGCAAGTTTTCTGGCTCTCGTGCCAACCACAAACAACTTTGCGATGAACTCTATTTCCTTTGCTTCCTCTTTGTTTGATACGGTTCCCACGATTATCATCAACTAAAGCTTACATTTTGCTTTATAAAGGAGTTTTTGTACAAGCCTTGTCACTTTACAATTCGCATAGCCTCTTCTAGCGTTATTTCTCCCTCCAGTACCTTTCTCGCAAGTTCCTCCGGAATCGTTATCCTTCCTCCGCTCAGGATCCTGCTTTTTGCTTGAATCTCCCTTATCTCCCCCTTTGTTGGTTTCCTAGTTCGCCTGTACGCTTCTAATCTTTTGCCAGGAGTATTTCCTATTCTGATAGCTGCCCTTTCGTTCTTCTCTATTCTTGAAAGTCCTCTCTGTGGCGTTGTAGAGTATTCATTAACAACTTCTATGGGTACGTTCAACTTCGTTATGCTCTCAAGAATTCTGTCTCTGCAGGCGAAGGAGCCATGACCAATCCTAATTATCAATTTCCCTTTCTCCCTCTGCTCCTCGACCACATTTCTTACGATAGCTATAGCTTCATGCATCGAACTTGCAGAACATGTTTGTCGCATATCTTCTGGAAGACTAAGAAAAG
>JAGHAD010000088.1 GCA_021161685.1 Thermoplasmata archaeon
AAGCCATATGACTCTGGATGGGCTATCACCGGTCTTCTATGAGAGAGGGGTAGACATTAAGAACGAATTTGAGAGATTTACTATAGCATTGCGGGAGGTGCTCCGCAATGCTTAAGTTGACAGCACCACACGAAATCGAAAAAGTTAAAAAAAACGTTCCAGGTATTGGTGATAGAGGTGAGGTGGAAACCATTGGTATTGATAGCGGTTGGAATGTTTTTGGCACCAGTAACACTTGCACCATCGGCACTAGGGGCTGCATCTGCACCTATGTATAAAGGGGATGTGATATATGCGGAAGCAAACCACAACGATAACGAGAAAAAGAAGAAGAATGACTTGCCCGGATGGGATCATGCAGCATTGTACATAGGAAACTATCGAATAGTCGAGGCAGATCCGCATATGGAGAACTGGTCTAAGGATGAAAAGAAAGGAAATTATCCATTTAATATATCTCTAGTACTTGAACTGCATTACAGATCGTATCATGCACCGTATGACCAAAACCATTATGGAAAAGTCGAATATAGTCCCCTTAGTGAAATTACCTCGGGAGAATATTACCAGGATTTCCTGTACGCTTGGGTAAAGGTTAAACAAGAAGACAGAGACCAAGCAGTGAGGTGGGCAGAAATGAGAGCCAAACCCCAGTGGCCGAGATTAAATAGCTCTACCAAGAATTACTCAAGACCTTTCGACTACCTGTCACCATGGGTTATCCATTCGAAACAGTACGAAAATTGGAATGATCCAGATGAGATCACAGAGTGGCAAATGAGTATACCCAGGTACGGATACTACTGTTCAGAGCTAGTGTGGGCAGCGTACAGGGCAACAATTGGCATTAATCTGGATGGAAGACCCTTAACACCCGTCGTATGGCCTTCGGATATAGAAGCGAGCTCTTACACGGTCGAATATGAACCATAAAGCGAAGAGACTACTTAACCTTGCCCTACTTATTCCTCTAGTCCTCTCTATTTTTTTTACTTGCCGAGAACGCAAAAGTGCATGATAGAGAAGGAACGCACATCGAAAAGGGAGAATGGAACAAAAAGTACGGTGTTGGATGGATTGAAGATATGAAAAAGGATGGAAAAGATTACATCTGCGTAGCTACTACATGGAATCCAATGGACCCATGGAATAACGATGTAAAGGTGATAGAAATAGATGGAAATGGAAACGAGATATGGAACAGAACATATGAAACTAAGGAAAACAGTGAATGGCCAGAGTCTATTGAAGTGGTCGAGGATGGCTATGTAATTTTAAGCGCGAGTGAGAACTCAAAAACCCATACATGCAATTACTCCGTTTTTAAGATAGATAGGGAAGGAAATGTGATATGGAGCAAGGAGTTTGGTCATGAAGGAGTGGATGACATTCCCACCAAGATGATCAAAACCGCAGATGGATTTCTATTAGCTGGCTTCACGGACTTTGGTGAGCTTGATCTAGCTCATGACATATGGCTCATCAAAATAGATAGAGAAGGAAACGAAATGTGGAACAAAACGTATGGAGTCAAAGGCTACTCAGAGGGTGTAAATGATGTCCTGGAAACCGATGAGGGATATATCCTATTTGGGGAGACTGAATTTTATATCGAATGTGGGGCTATGGATGTATGGCTCGTGAAAATAGACAAACAGGGAAATGAAATATGGAATAAGAGCATCGGTACGGTTGGTTTTACTGCGGATGTGTATGCCGTGGAAATAGAGGATGGATACATGATAACTGCAAGTACAGATGTAGTTCCAACCGTGTACCTCATTAAAGTTGATAAGGAGGGAAATAAGATGTGGGAAAAAAGACATGGAGGATACGATATAACGGGCGTGAGAGACATTATAAAGGTAGAGGATGGTTATCTGATAGCTGGAACCACTGACTATAGAGATGTTGGATATTTTGATGGATGGCTCCTGAAGGTTGATAAGGATGGAAACAAGATATGGGAAAAGAAATTTGGAGGAAGGGAGAAGGATGAAATTGACGTCGTTTTGGAAACGGAAGATGGTTATCTGCTTGGAGGGGAAATAGGAGTTCACGATCCAAACATTCCATATTTTTATTCGTATAGTTGGATAATCAAATGCAAAGATTATCCCCCACCAGAGATAGATATAATAAGACCGAAGAAAAATCACCTGTACGTTTTCGATAGAGAGATAATGCCATTCTTCACAACGATCGCAATTGGAGATTTGACCATAGAGGTTACTTCAGATAATCCAGAATTAATTAAAAAAGTGGAATTTTATTTAACTGGATTTTTCGTGGGATACGATTGGGAACCAAGGGGAACTGCTTATTCTTATCCATATAAATGGAAGCTCGATGTGTTTGTGATTCCAGTTCCGTTCAGGCCCATTGAAGTGAGATGCGTTGCCCACTATGGAAATTCTGGAGCCGTTGCAACGGATGGAATGTACCTTTATGTAATGAATTTAATTTGACCGCTACAACTTGAAAACCAAAATCTCATCTTTTGAGGTATATTTAGAGGGTTGAAGTATGGTTGAGAACCATACTCTGGAATGTGCTGATATATCCGAGGCGAGAATAAATATATTACAC
>JAGHAD010000103.1 GCA_021161685.1 Thermoplasmata archaeon
ATTTGGCACATCTAGCCCCTCATCTAAAGCTCTACATGTAATCAAGATGTCGGAAAGCCCCTCCATGAAATTGTAAAGCCTCTTTTCACCATCTTCCAGTCCGGAATGATATATCTCCACGTAATAAGTGTCTTCAATCATTCCGTACAATCTTTCAGCGCACTCTATCAGTTCATGGAATATTAACACACGCGGACTTTCTATATCTTCGTGCACTTCCTCTAGAATATCTTTTACCGCTCTATACCTCTGCCTAGCGTTATGTATTAACATCCTTCTTTGGTATAAAAGCCTCTTATAGAGCGATATTTCTTCATCCTCTTCAGTTCGTTCGATATAGTTTATGTGTTTGAAATAATCATCAGATGAAGGATCTGGTAAGTCAGGATATTTTTCTACCAGATTTTCGTATATCTTGCTTATCTTTTTGCTTAAACGCTCATACTTCTTTCTTTCATCCAGACATAAGTCTATGGCATAGTTTATCAGTGTAAAAGGTGGTATAATTTTATCTCTCAAAGCATCTGCATACGTATATTCATAAATCACTTCACCTAAATTAGGAACGAGAATCTTCTCAAATCCCCAATCACCCTTTCTCTCAGGGGTCGCAGATAGACCTAAGTACCAGTCATAAGTGGTATCAAAAATTTTTGAATTCTTTTCGCTTCCATATCTATGACATTCATCGGCTATCAGGAAGGTTTTGTATCCCTCTTCTCTTAACGAGTCGTTATATCTCGGTAGATAATCTCTGGCGCTATTTATTACGTATATCTGAATAACATCCTTTTCATAATCACCCCATTCATCAGAGTAGAAAAGTCCTATCTCTCCTGGAGATATACCTTTCATGTGTTCCTGTATAGTGTTTTGCCATTGGAGAAGAAGAACTTTTGACGGAACTACTATGAAAAATTTCACTTTATCCGTCTTACTTCTAATTATCCTCATCGCCTCTAAAGCTACTACGGTTTTCCCTGCCCCAGTTACTACCTTCACAATACCTTTCCCATTTTCTTTCCACGCATCTATACATTCCTTCTGCCATTTATAGAGGTCAAATTCCAATTTCCATCTTTCCTTTTGTTCTTTGTATCTATATGTAAGGGAATCTACGGTTCTGTTCTTGTCGATTTTTTCCACTATATCCTTTATCAAACTCAATTTGTGACAAGCGGTACACCACGATCCGCACTGAAAATCCTTTGGCAACTCTCTAACTAGACGAAGTATTATCTTATTGAATTGGTTGATCTGCCAATCTTCAAATTCCCTATAGTATTTGTCCATCCCTTTGGCTAGATACATTTTTGGTTTTCCAAAATAAGTATATAATGCATATCTTTCACTTCTAGACAAGACATTGAATTTTTTCGCTAATCCAGATATGTGCATAATTTCATACCACTCGAAAAAATCGAGCAAAAAACTCTGTGCATCTTCACTCATCATTCCACCCCAAAATCATCTAACCTTGCTATTCTTCCTTCCTTTTCCATCCTCTCCCTCATTCTCAAAAATCCTTCCAACAGTTGCTTCTCTTTTCCATGAGATATTTGCGCGAGGGCATTTGCAACTCTAAAGAAAGTATCGTTCATCCATCCGCTCTCTTGCAACAACTCTTTTATTTCATCATGCAACCCTTCCCTCCATAAAAGCAAACATTTATGCAGTACATCTATGAGTTCATTCCCTTTTATTTCATCTATACTGCGTTCATGGGCAGATAAAAGACGAATGTATTCCTTCTCCTTTACGATGAATCCTTTGTTCCATTCCTTTTCTAGATCGACTCCTGTACTTGATGCAAGTTTTCTCGCATCATCAAAATGTACTTTTGCATCTCCATAGCTCCATCTCCAGAGAAGGTAGAATTTCGTCAACGGTGATATCTCTCCAGCAATACCATCATGTAAAATTTGCCTCAAAGCATAGTCAGCAACAACATCTCTGACAAAATCAAGCAATTTGTCAGCTCTGACAACATTTCCTTCATAGTCCATAACCTTTTCATATTTTCCAAAAACTTCTATTGCAGAACCGATAGCAGCGATGAAATAATCCGCTCCACTTATCCCTTCTTTCCACAATCTTTCCATTTTCTTCTCCAGATATTTCTTTATCTCTTCCTTTACATCATTGAACCATCCTGTACTCTGCTTTTCTTTTTTTCTTGCAACAATGTATATAGAAGATGCAAGAGCGGCAGATTCTTTCGCCAAAAGACGGCTTTTCATTTCAGTATGAATAGGCCATGAAGCTGTAACAACGAGCCCTGAATCAAGCAATGCATTGATTACCGTCTCCCAACCTTCCGTTGTTTTATGAGCATATACTATTGTTGCTATTCCATTTGGTTTTAAAATACGATATATTTCTTGAAAAGTTTTTTTAAGCATATCCTCAAAAAACTTTTTTGCTCTCTCACTATTACCGTGCCTTACAGGATTAGAAACAATTTCTTTTGTTTTTGGAGTTAAAGGAGTTATAAAAAGCTCAGGATGTAAATCACCAATGGTTCTTTTAAGCCACACATAAAAGAAATCAGAAAGTTCAGCATAGTTCACATTGTCATAGTATGGCGGATCAGTGAAAACAGCATCAAAGTAGTTGTCGGGGTAAAAGAGTTCTGTAGCGGAGGCTTGGGTTACTCTTGAGATCTTTTCATCCTCCTCTATGTGAACAAGTGGAATCTGAGAGAGATGGGAGAGGACATTGAGAATCCAATCATGATGTGCCTTCCAGTCTCCATTGCCTCCACTAAGTACATTCAATTCTACATAATCCCATGCCATCGGTAAAGCTTGTCGTCCAAAAACATGTTCTATTTTTTCTCCTACTACATTGTAAACAACTAAAGTAGCGTTTTTATCTGCAAGTCGATTTAAGGTCAACCCCAAATAACTCACTACCGCCTTTGCATACTCTTCATCATAGCCCCCCTCAATCATCTTCCGGTATGCAAGTCTGACTTTTTCAGTGAATGTGATCAAAGCGAGCTTTTGGCGGGAGTTGAAAAGGTCGCTCCATTTTGTCATTCCATACCTCATTACATCTCTTTGCTTTAGGCAATTCCAATCTAATTCTTCATCTGGAACGGGGTCAATTCCCCATTCTTGCATTAGTTTTTGGCGTTTTTCTTCGAGGTATTTTTCTGCCTCTCTGTATGCTTTCATGTCTTCCTCGGTTGCTATTCTGTAGAATTTGCCCTTTCTCTTTTTGTCGTGCAGAACAACCGCAATCATTCTTTGTCCCGCTTTTCCCTCCTGGAATTGCTTCCTCACATTCTTTGCTTCTATGACATGCCCGCAAACTGGACAAGTTGCTACTGCACCTTTTACAGTTCCCTTTGATGGATCAAAACCAGATGGCATCTTTTCATAGCCATCTCCTACGATTTTGAATTTCACTTCCTTTCCTTCAACATAGGGATACAAAGCGACCTTCTTATTGCTCTTTTTAGCGAGCCAGAACTGACGCATTAAGGGAATCTCTGCATTACAGGAAGGATTCTCGCATTTTATTGTCCTAGCCCAGATATAGCCCACTGGAATAGCTCCCTCACCTTCTCCAAAATATCCCGATTTGTCGGGAGGATAAAATCTCCCTATCTCCTTCTTTGCCTCCTGCAAAACCCATTCTCCCCATTTCTTGACATCTTTGACAAGTTTCTCTCCATATTGCTGGGGATATTCGAGGGTGCATTTCAGAATGAGAACGGCAACGGGATTATATTCGCCAGCGTAAGTTTCACATCCTAAGCGAAGAGCTTCTAAGGGTATAGATCCTCCTCCAGCAAAAGGATCGAGGACACGTGGAGGTTTACCGCCATTTGCTTCGAGGATATCTTTTCTTGCTTTTTCAATAATCGTTGAATTCAAAGAATTTTCCCATTTACATAACTCAATGATGAACTGTCTTTTCTTTTCCCATTCATCTATATCTTTTGGAGCTGGAATCAGAGCAGCATAACTTGTTGCTCTTGAACTCGCTAATGGTCGACGAGCCCACCATATATGCAACGTGGATATATGACCATGTCTGATGTTCTTTTCCCTTGCAGAATGCTCGCTAACTTCTTTCACGGGAAAACTTTCCTCTATGAAGCGTTTATCTTCCATTTTACCTACCTTTATCCTTCTTCACAATACTTTCTTTCCTTTTTCTAAAACCTCTTTCTTATCCACCACAAATCTTACGACCTCGATTTTCTCGAAAGTCTCCAGATTCTCATATGGATTATTTATAACGTAAAGCTCGGGTTTGCTGGCAGCATTCAACACAACGTAGAGCCAATATTGATCTCTAAATCTCTTCGCTTTGAACCATTCATTTGGAGTGAGTGCAACGTCTCCAAAATCCTTTCTCGCTTTTACTTCTATATACCTTATCTCATCTCTACCTTTTGATCTTATATCAAAGCCGAGATCTTCCTTTGAAACATCTTCTGGATGTCTTCCGTTCTTCCTCTCATATTCCATCGCTATCTCCATCCCTATCCTCTCGATCTCTTCATCGCTAACCATCTCTCCTTCTTCGGGAATCACCCTTATAACGGTTAAAAGCTGAGGTGTGGATATGGAAAGCGTCTTTTCTTTCCTTATTTCCTCCTCCAGCTCCTTCTTAGCCCTTTCATACTCCAGCTTTCGCTCTCTCTTGTTTCGTATGGGGAGATCAACCTTTTCTCCCCTAGCTTCTCTTTCGTACAACTCCGTAAGCTCCAAATCCAGATTTCTGATTAGATGATCCAGGGATTTAATCCCATATTTCCTCTTGATCTCCGCCTCTCTATTTCTTTCCCTTTCTATCTCCTCCTTGTACTTTTCTACAACCTCGATCGCAAAAGGAAGTACCCTCTCCTCCTGTATATTTACTTCTTCGTCGTCAATCTTTTCTGTAAATGGAGATAAATCCCATAGGATAGCGGGATTAACCTCCTTTAGATCTTTTCCATCATCATAAATGGCGATTATTCTCCTGCCCGCCACTTCTCCCTTTCCATCGACTACCTCACCTATATAAAACCATATTAAACCATTGTACACACCAGAAGGATCTTTAAACACCGCTCCCCTGCGCGCCAGCTCGCTGAAATTTCTCTCCACCCACTCAAGGAGAGCTTCTAAGAGGGGATGACCAAATGAGAGAAACTCCGCTTCCGGATGCTTGAAGGCGACTTCCTTATCAAAGGTCACCTTTGGGTATCTCTTCATCAGAATTCCAAATCTATTCTTGAATGTCGTTTCTTCAGCTATCTTTCTTATTTCATAGGGTATGGAATCTATGGCCAAGAAACCCTCTTTTAACTCCCTGTACTTTCCACCAGCCATCTTGAAGGCTTTCTTAAAAAACTCTTCTACGTATTCCGGGATGAGTCTATTTTCTTTGGCTTTTTCGGCCATCTCCTTTATCTTGGTATAGTCTATATACCTGGTTGCAAGAGACTCTCCAAGGATGTTTTTAATTTTTGATATGTAATTTTCATCAACCCTTATATCCAGTTCTTTCAAGATTTCATCCATACTCTTTGCATTCATGGCAGCATCGAGTATGAGTTGATAGAGATTTTTTCCATAGAGAACGTCTCCTATGACATCGAATACTCTATCGCTTCCAAGTTTACTCTTTATTTCATCCAGTTTGTCAAAGAGTCTCAGAAGAACCTCTCCCTCCCTCGTGTTTGCAGCCACAAGATTGAAGATGTACACATCCTTTTGCTGACCATATCTGTGTATCCTCCCCATTCTTTGTTCCAGCCTGTTGGGATTCCATGGTATATCGTAATTTATCATTATATGACAGAATTGAAGGTTTATACCTTCTCCCGCCGCCTCTGTTGCAACCATTATTTCGGTTTCATCCCTGAAAACCTTCTCCGCCTTTATCCTCTCCTCGAGACTCATTCCACCATGTATGAAGTTTACCTTGTAACCCCAGGATCTGATCTTTCTAACCAGATATTCAAGGGTGTCTCTGGACTCTGTGAAAATAAGGATTTTGGAATTACCTCCCATCTCTCTTATCTTCCTGAACCCCTCCGTTATAGCTTTCCTCAACTCCCTCAGCTTGACCTCCTTTTCACCTTTCAATATTTCTTTAGCCTTCTCTATGAGTCTATCTATGGTCTCGATCTCTCCCCTTAACTCTTCGGGATCTTTGGCAAGAGTTACTCCCTCCCACTCTTCTTCCTTTTTCCACCTCTCGCTTTCCTCTAAGTCTTCCAGCTCTTCGAAATCTATTTTTAGTTCCTTTGGTTCTTCTTTGCCTATGAGTATCTTTTCTAATTTTTCTTTTCTTCTTTCGAGTGATCTAAGTAAAGCATAGGTACTTGATGCCATCCTCCTCTGCAATATAACCAGCGCAAAAGCCACATTCCTTTTCTTATCTTGTCTCAAAGCTCTGTTAAACTGATGCACAACATATCTGGATACCTCATTGTAGAGATCTATCTCCTCGTCCGAAAGATTGAATTTTAGTGTCATCGGAAATCGTCTTGTGAAGATGGGTCTTCCTTCGAAATCTTTCAGATCCTCTTTCAACCTCCTGATGAAGAGAGGATTATCCTTATTCTTAAGAGATTCTTCCACCATTTCGGGAGTGGCAAAGAATCCCGGTGCGAGAAGATCCAAAAAGAGTCTGAAGTTTTCTGGATCTCCTTTGTGCGGAGTAGCCGTAAGAAAGAGAAGATGGTTTGATGTTTTAGATAGCACCTCCCCTAACTTATACCTTTTGGTACGCGATATCTTTTCGCCATACCTGTATGCTGCCATTTTGTGTGCCTCATCAACTATAACCAGATCCCAATAGACGGAATTTAGAGTCGGCAGAATCTCTTCCTGCTTGGCAAAATCGATAGAAGTGATAATCTGGTTATTCATCTCCCAGGGATTCTCTCCATAAAGGGCATTAAAGGTGTGTCGGTCAACAACTACAAAATTTTCATCGAATTTATCTTTAAGTTCTCTTCTCCATTGATCCTTTAGATGTCCGGGAACAACTATCAGGATTCTATTAGCCAATTTCCTCAACTTGAGTTCCTTGATCACCAGTCCCGCCATTATGGTCTTTCCCGCTCCCGGATCATCTGCGATAAGAAATCTTATGCGTGGCCGTTTCAGTATATAGCCATATACTGCCTCTATCTGGAAAGGGAGGGGATCGATCTTCGAAACATTCATCGCAAGTAGGGGATCAAAAATCGAAGCATACTTGAAACGAAGCCCCTCTATCCTCAGAAAGGTTTTATCGGCTGGAGCTGAAAAATCAAACTCTTCTTTCGATATTTGTATAAGAGAAAGATCTTCCTCTGTTAATAGACGATCCACATGCATCTTTGAACGAAGCGTGAAACCGGCAATTCTCACATATCTCCCTATCCTTTCGACCTTTTCAACCACAACTTCCTCTTTCCAAAATGGACCCTTTATCGTGTCTCCTTCCTTTATCGTCAACATACTTTTCACCTTCTCTATTCGATTCCCAATCCAAGATCAATGCCATCCTTCTGCATCATTGCGCTTGCGCAGTTTATACAGATATCTCCAACCATCTCTTCGGGAGGATATTCTCGTCCACAAATTTTGCATTTTGGCATATAATCCATCTTCCAAATTGCTGAAAAGCATTAAATCTTTTATTTCCGTTACCTTGCAGGATGCTGATATCACTTGATACATATCTTTTCAGCATTATTGTTCTCGAAATTGTTGTAATTGTAGCCGCTGTTATTATGCGAAATAAATCCACCATTCTAAGGGAAAACCTGAGGTTCTATATGGATGCAAAATCTACTATTAGTGCAACGGTATGCATCTTGATTATCACCTTTGTTATCTCGAGGTTCTTAAAATGCCAAAGGATAGAGATAATACCTTTCCTCGTCTTATCGATCTTTGTTGCTCCAGTATTTGAAGAGATATTCTATAGAGGTTTGCTTATCGGTTCTCTTCACTCTGTTTTAGAAAGAAAAGGTTTTGAAGGAAAGATCGCGATTCTCTCGTTGATAATCATAAATCCCTTCATCTTTTCGCTCTCTCATGTCTTAAATACCTATACCTTTCAACTTGATGCATTTGTTGCAAGATTAACAACTGGTTTTGTGTATGCTCTCTTCTACTGGTATGGAAAAAGGAATCTTGTTCCTGTGATAGTTGCCCATTCCATCTACAATCTCTTGGTTAATCTCTGCTTATTTAGTTATCCGTAACCTGTTTTTCTTATAATGGAAACATAACTTCATGATGGTAGATATCGAAAACATTTTTCTAACGATTTTGAATTGCTTTGAAATAGAAATTACTTCAAAATAGAAATCTTTATTAATATGATTTTGGATATGCTTTGTGAGGTGAGAATATGAGCGAAAGAAACGAGAAAAAAATTAAGGAGCTGATTAAGAAGCTAGAGGAACTTGAAGGTGGAGTAAGACTGGTAAGAGCAGAATTATCTAAATTGATTGGTGAGAAAGGAACATCTTTGATACGAGAGGATGAACAGCAGAGAGCGAATATATTGTTTGATATATGGAAAGCAGGATCTGTTATCACTCAGAGAGAATTATAC
>JAGHAD010000079.1 GCA_021161685.1 Thermoplasmata archaeon
ATATCATCCTGAAGATAGCGGGATACGAAGGTATAATTTGTGGTCTAAGTGCCATGTATCTATCGATTGCTCTGGTAACGAATGAAACCTATGGGAAGGAAGTTCTACCGGTTGGATCTAAGAAGAGCTGATTTCCTTACAGGATAAAAGTTAAATAGGAAAATGGCATCACTATCCAAATTGAAATGCTCCCTATGCTCAAAAAACTGATAACTCCTATCTTACTGTTGCTATTACCTCTGACATTGCTGATAGTCGGGTTAGTCGTTGGAATACCAAATGTTTGGTTCTTTGTTTTAACCATAAGTTGGCTTGGAATAGGTTTAATATTTTTTGTATCAATAGAACTGTAGAATGAAAGTCTTCAAATTGCTTGATCAAAGGATACAGGAACTGCTAAGGGAGATAGGGATAGAAGAGCCAACGGAAATTCAAGAAAGAGGTATACCGGCCGTACTACAAGGTAAAAACGTGCTCCTCATCGCTCCAACCGGCTTTGGAAAGACCGAAGCTGCCATTTTGCCAATTTTTAGTAAATTTCTGGAAATGAGAAAAGTTGAGAAGGGCATCTATATACTTTACATCACTCCATTGAGAGCTCTCAACCGAGACATGCTTAGAAGAACTTTACTTATAGGAAACAGGCTTAACATATCCATCTCCGTAAGGCACGGCGATACTGCCCAGGCGGAAAGAGCAAAGCAAGTTAAGGAACCTCCAAATATGCTGATAACCACACCAGAGACCCTTCAAATCCTCTTTACCGGAAGGAAATTGAGGAATTACCTAAGGATGGTAAGATGGGTCATTATAGATGAAATCCATGAGCTGGCTGGAGAAGATAGGGGTGCACAGCTGGCAGTAGCTTTGGAGAGGCTGGAAGAATTGACAAAACCCCATGGTTTCCAAAGAATAGGTTTGTCCGCAACTATAGGTTCTCCCGATGAGGTTGCACGCTTTTTAGGAGGTTTAGAAAATGGTAAGCCGAGGGAAGTTGAGGTTATTGAAGTAGATGCATCGAAAGGTATGGAAATAGAAGTTGAAGTTCCAGAAGTTAAAAAGCTTGATAGAGAGGAAGCCTCTTCTCTGTCATTAGATTCAAGGGTTTTTGCATCTTCAAGGAAATGCAGGGAATTGATAGATGAACATGAGGCGACACTGCTCTTTGTTAATACCAGGGATACTGCTGAAATCCTTGGATCGAGGTTTATGCTCTGGGATAAAAACTTTCCTATAGAGGTGCACCATGGCTCTCTTTCAAAGGTATCGAGAGTCGAAGCTGAAGAGAAGTTTAAGAAAAAGGAGCTAAAGGCTCTCATCTGCACTTCTTCGCTCGAGCTCGGTATAGATGTAGGACATGCTGATTTCGTTATCCAGTACAGTTCTCCAAGACAGGTAACGAGATTGGTGCAGAGAGTTGGTAGATCTGGGCATAAAGCTGGAGAGATTTCAAAGGGAAAGATTATCGCCCTATCTGAAGAGGACTTCTTGGAAAGTATTGTTATAGCGAGGCGTGCGCTGTCTGGAGAGTTAGAGGATTTAAAAATTAGAGAAAATCCCTTGGTCGTCTTAGCAAATCAAATCATAGCTATCACACTCGAATACAGAAGGATCGATCAAAGAAAGGTTTACGAGATAATCAGAAGATCTTATCCTTTCAGAGAACTCTCTCTGAAAGATTTCTATAGGGTTTTGGACGCACTGGTAGAATCTAGGGTTATTGGCATAAACGGAGAAGAACTAAGGGCTAGAGTAAGATCTAGGCTTTACTTCATTGATAACATTTCCATGATACCAGACGAAAGGAATTTTGCGGTGATAGATATAACAACTAGGAAGAAGATAGGAAATTTAGATGAGAGCTTCGTAATGGCAAACGTATACGAGGGAGCTTCATTCATTTTACAGGGCAGGCCATGGAAGATCGTCAAGGTTGAGGAAAAAACTGTTCTCGTTACTCCAGTGAAAGAAATCGGTAAGATACCTTCTTGGGTTGGAGAGGACATACCAGTTCCATTCGAAGTGGCTCAGGAAGTGGGAATGTTGAGAAAAACTCTAAGGGAAGGAAAGGTTCTTCCTTATCCATGTGAAACTAGGTTTCTTGAAAATTTAGCCAAACGCATGAAGAAGATAAAGGATTGTGAAGTACCTTCAGATAGGGTTATAACAATTGAGAGGGGAGATGGAGTAGTTGTTATAAACGCATGCTTTGGAACCAAAGTTAATGAGACCTTAGGGAGAATGATTTCTTCGCTCCTTGCATACAGAATAGGAGAAAGCGTGAAGGTTGGCAGTGATCCATACAGGATTGTCCTCGAGTTTTCCAGGAACATACCTCTAAGTGTTGTGGAGGAAACAATCCTTGGCATAGATCCCTCCTCGATCAAACAACTTCTTAAGAAAATCCTGCAAGATTCCACATTCATAAGATGGTATCTTGTGCATGTTGCTAGGAAATTTGGTGCTCTCTCCAAAGATTTCGACTATACAAGCATAGGAGCAAGAAGACTTTTTGAGATGTTTGAATCTTCCATTATTTTGGAAGAAACCCTTGAAAAAGTGATATGGGAAAGGATGGACGTTGAAAAGACATCGGACGTTTTGAAAGCCATTAAAGAGGGAAATATAAGGATCGTGAAACAACCCCTTTCTCCTTTCTCAAGAACCTTTGAGATAAGCAGGGGTTTGATGTTGCCAAGCAAGCCAGAAAGCGTGATAATAGAAGCGATTGGTAAGCGACTTGAGGAGAAAGAGATAGAGCTGATCTGTCTTAACTGTTTTCACAGATGGAAAACAACCGTTGGAAGGACAAAATTGAGACCTTCTTGTTATAAATGCGGGGCATACAGGATAGGGGTTATAAAAGAACATGAATTTCCTGACCTGGCTCGTGGGAGCAAGACAAAAGAAGAAGTAAGGAAAATAAGAAAGCTCTCTACGAGTGCCAGCCTTGTTTTAAGTTATGGAAAGTTTGCCCTCCTCGTTCTCGCTGGCAGGGGGATTGGAGCTGTAACCGCAGCTAGGATATTGAGAAAGTACAGGTTTTACGATCTGAAAACATCCGAGGAGAAAAGAAAGGAATTGTTGAAGGATATATGGAAAGCGGAAATCCAGTATGCCGAAACGAGAGGTTTTTGGGAGAAGTAAACTTGAAGTCATATAAAAATCGATAAAAATAAATAATTCTGTTCTATTCAATTTGGCGGGGAAAGCATGAGGAGAGAATTTATCATCGCATGTATAATGGCACTTTTTGTTGGAGCTAACATACCTAGTGCACTGGTCTATGCAGAGAATTCTCAAAGCACAGAACACAAAATACTGTATGTTGATGATGACTACAATGAAACCACACCGGGTTATGGAGAGTTCAGATTTTCCAAAATACAGGATGCAATAAACAAAGCTCCAGATGGATGTAAGATAATTGTATATGAGGGAGTGTATAATGAACGCTTAGATATAACTAAAAGAAAGGAAGGAAACAAGATAATGGACAGAATAATTTCCATCATTGGAGAAGACAAACATCGTGTGATCCTGAAGCCTCCCAAGGACTATGCAATAAAAATCTCCTCAGGAAGGGTTACGATCGATGGCCTTTCGATGGATGGTGGAAGAAACATAGGCAAAGGCATCTATATATTGGTTGGGGAAGCAGAACAGTATGTGAGAAGAGTAGACATTAGGAACTGTATTATCAGTAACTTTACCGAAGCGGGTATATTTGTGGATAACGAGAGGGTCGACTTGGTGACAATTGATGGATGTAAGTTAATTCAGAACGGGAGAGGTGTATACGCCAGAAGAGGAAACATAGACATGATAACCTTCTGTGAAATCAGCAAAAATGCTGAGGATGGTATATGTCTGGAAAAAGCAAGGGTTTGTACAATTGAAAGAAATATTATATCAAATAATGGTGGTTTTGCTATCTCCATAAAATCCAGTCCATATGAAGGATTATACTTCATAAATAACAATCACATAGAAGGTAACGAGAAAGGGGCAATCACAACGACGGATAATAACGACTATCTGATAGGAATGTTCATAAAGTGGAACAATTTCGTAGAGAATGGAGATAACAATAAAATCTATATCATTACAGAATGTAGATATCTTTCAGCGAAAGGTAAAGGTTTTCCACCTATCGTCTATTTCAAAGAGAACTACTGGGAACCTGCTTTTCCTAAAAACATAAAGATAAGATGGGGCCCTTTCTCTCTCGAAGGACTCCGTTGGTATCGAACCCATCCGGGAAAAGAACACGCAAAGCCTCCTGTAGATCCATAGAAATTCTTAATTACGAGTCATTCCAGTAAATATTAAGGATGCAAAGCGTGTATACAGAGTTAATCACAAAGATATTGAAAGGAGAAGCAGAAACAAAGAAAGAACTGCACAAGGTAAAGGTTAGACTGTGTAAAAAATATAAGCTAAGAAAAATCCCCCCAGATAGTAAAATCCTAGAGAACATTCCACATTCCTTATCTCGAGAAGAAAAAGAGAGGATACTCAGACTCCTCAGAAAAAAACCCGTAAGATCTCTCTCTGGAGTTGCTGTGGTTGCAGTAATGACTTCTCCAGCGAGATGTCCGCACGGGAAGTGCATACCATGTCCTGGAGGAGTAGAGACAAACACTCCACAGAGCTATACTGGCTATGAACCCGCCGCGATGAGGGCAAAAAACAACAACTACGATCCATACCTTCAAACCGTAAATAGGATAGATCAGCTCAGAGCAATTGGACATACAACCGACAAAATCGATTTTATCGTGATGGGCGGAACCTTTACAGCTAGAGACTTTCACTATCAGGAATGGTTTATCAAGAGATGTTATGATGGAATGAACAGGTGCGAGAGCAGAAGCCTAGAGGAAGCAAAGAAGATAAATGAAAATGCAAAATCTAGGTGTATAGGCTTAACCATTGAAACGAGACCGGACTGGTGCAGGATGCAGCATATCGATAGGGTATTGCAATATGGAGCAACAAGGATAGAGCTTGGCGTGCAAACGGTATACGATGATGTGCTATACAAAATGGGCAGGGGCCACACCGTTCTGGATTCTATCTTGGCTACGCGACTTGCTAAGGATTCAGGCTTAAAGGTCTGTTATCACATGATGGTGGGTTTGCCCGGATCAGATATCAAAAAGGATTTAGAATCTTTCAAGATCATTTTTCAAGATCCGAGGTTTAAGCCAGACATGATAAAGATATATCCAACCCTAGTTATCAAAGGGACAAAACTTTATGAGATGTGGAGGTCTGGGGAATACGAAGCTCTAACTGAAGAAGAGCTGATACCTTTGATAGCTAAAATTAAGAGCTTTGTACCAGAATGGGTAAGGATACAGAGGATAGAGAGGGATATCCCTTCCCCAAGAATAGAGGCTGGTGCCAAGAAGAGCAACTTGAGGCAGATCGTGAAGAAATGGATGGAAGAAAATGGTATGCAGTGCAGATGCATAAGATGTAGAGAGGTTGGTCACATTGATCCAGAAGAAGAGGTAGATCCAGCTGATGTAGAGCTTAAAAGGATAGATTATGAAGCGAGCGAGGGAAAAGAAATCTTCCTCTCCTTAGAACATAACGAACTGGACGCAATAGTTGGCTATCTGAGGTTAAGGTTACCGGGAAGACCTCACAGGGAAGAATTGCAGGATGGGGGAACGATTGTAAGGGAACTGAAGGTGGTTGGAAGGGCTCTTCCAATTGGCGAAAGAGCAAAGGAGGGTGCACAGCACAGGGGTTTTGGAGAGAGCTTGTTGAAAGAGGCTGAAAGAATAAGTAAAGAAGAATTTGACTGTGAGAAAATATTTGTTTTGAGCGGAGTGGGGGCAAAGAACTATTACAGGAAATTGGGCTATACCGATGATGGAGTTTACATGAGGAAAGATTTAACTTAACGAGCTAATTTTTAACCGTGAAGATTCAGCCCGAATGCATACCGTGCATGCTGAAAAGAGCTCTCTTCGAGATAGAAATTTCTACAAGAGACAAGGAAAAGAGAGAGAAAGCGTTGCTCGTTGCATTAAAAACTTTTGCAGAGATATACGATCCTTCATTATCAAGTGCAGAGATCGCAACCAAGCTTCATAAAGCTGTTTACGAAGCTGTTGGAGACAAGGATCCTTACAAAGAATTAAAAGAAAAGAGCAATGAGGTTGCCCTGAGACTTCTTCCCAGAGTGAGAGAGAAAGTGGAAGAATCTACAGATCCTTTAAAAACTGCCATGATATGCTCAATAATAGGGAACGTACTGGATTTTGGTATAGAGGGTGGAAGCAAATCACCTGAAAGTCTAACAAAAGAATTCGATAAACTCTTTTTGGAAGGTCTAGGTTACGATGACTATGATGAGGCAAAGAGATTGATAAAGAAAGCCAGAAACATTACTTTCATAGCGGATAACTGTGGAGAAATTGTTTTTGATAGGTTGCTGTGTGAAAAGTTAAAAGAGTTTAATCCAAAGATGAAGGTATATCTAGTTGTAAGGGGGGAGCCAATTCTATCGGATGCAACCATTAAAGAAGCTGAGAAATTGAAATTCAACGAGATAGTCGATGGCGTATTAACAACGGGTAGCTTTGCGGTTGGACTAGATATAAACAATATTCCAGAAGATCTAAAAAAAACTCTAAAACAGAGCGACCTCATAATCTGCAAGGGTATGGCAAACTATGAAGCTCTCTCAGAAACTGACTTTAAGCCAATTTTGTACCTGCTAAGAACGAAATGCACGGCAGTGGCTAGATGCATGGGTTTACCAGTTGGTATAAATGCAATAAAACTTTTCAAATAGATCCTTTCACTTTCCACAGAGCAGGGTACGTTCCTCTTCTCATCATGACCCTCTCTGGAACAACACAAATACCTTTGTCTGCTCTTATCATATCTTCCGTACTCATTACCGCCTTACCAAGCATAACTATCTCTCCTTTCAAGGTCATAACTGCAACCTTATCTCCTCTCCTTATGCCGGTATCCACCTCTGCCACTCCAGGTACAGCAAGACTGGCGCCATGGCAGAGGGCATCGACAGCCGAATCCCTAACCACAACCTTAGGCATATGATCGAACAATCTCTCTATCGGCTTTAGACATCTTCTAATTTCTTCCTCCTCTCTATCCTCTATCCACATTTCATAAGCATCCTTTAAGTCGTGTAAGGTTATGGCATCTTCTTCATCAAGTAACCCAACTTTTGTTCTTCTTAATTCTTGGAGATGAGCCCCTACACCAAGCTTTTTACCTATATCCACACACAACGTTCTTATGTAAGTTCCCGCCTCACACCCTACCCTGAATAGTACATCCCTCCCTTTTACCTCCAAGATGTCAAGGTAGTATATCCTCCTCCTTCTCCTCACTCTTTTGACAGCCGACCTTAATGGAGGGATTTGATAAATAACACCTTCAAAACCTTTGCATACCTTCTTAAGCTTAGATTCATTAACATCGCCATGCAATCTCATGATGCCGACATACTCCTTACCAGCGCTGAGCAGAACTTGTAAAGCCTTTGTTCCCTCTCCAACAGCTATTGGCAGTACGCCGGTCACCTTTGGATCCAAAGTTCCTCCATGACCAGCTTTCTCTATACCAAGTATCTCTTTGACCCATGCAACGACTTGGTGAGATGTTGGACCGGAAGGTTTATCCAAGTTTATCATTCCCATTTCGAGAAGTTCCTCTACGCTTCTCTCTTCAGGTCTTTTTCCGTAAAGTGGGTTTGTCTTCACAAAAGTTCTCACCAGTCTCCTTCTCTCTGGAATGGGAAGTTTTCTTTTCATTTTACCACTTTAGATAGAATGATTTCAGCTATTTCTTCTGGAGTCTTCGAACTCGTGTCAATGATGAGATCGTAAAAGGAAGTATCCCTTATGTCTATGCCATAGAGTTTCTTGTATCTCTCTATCTCGCTCATTTCCCTCTCTATCATCTCTCTCTTTTTCTCTTCATATTTTCCTCCCTCTCTTTTCATAATCCTTTTCACCCTAGTTTCTTCATCAGCCCATAGATACACTTTAAGGGCTGGAATGCGATTACTGTAAGCTATCCAGCCGGATAATCTTCCTTCTAGAATAACGTTACCTTTTTCAAGGATTTCCTTTTGAAACTCATCGAGTTTTCTGTCTATTTCTGGATTCTTTTCACAGTACTTTCCAAATTCCCGTAAACTCATTCCTCTCTTCACCGCTTCCTTCCTGAAAATTTCTCCGGCATAAACATGTTTTATTCCAAGTTTTTCTTTTAACAACTTTGCAACTGTCGTTGTTCCACTACCGGGCGCTCCACTTATGGTTATGGTTGGCATCTAGTGAGCAGATTTCCTTCTTGTTTTTATGTTTTGCCACCATTCGGTTAGGGTAATCATTTTGAACGCTTGCCTCGTTATCTGTCCAAACACGGTGGTTAATATCAAGTACATTAGCAACCAGTACTGGAGATGTCCCGCTATCAATCCACCATAAAGGGCAGCTACCCTTGTCCACGGTGTTGAGAAGAAAGGATAAGAAGTACAGCTTAGAAAATCCCAGAGCCAGAAGAAAATGGGAACAATAAAAAAGGTTAAGGGTAAAATCGTCTTGAAAGTGCTTAGGGACTGCTGGGTCGTCATCTGTAAGATTTTTGGCTGGATTTCTTTCAACTTTTTTATCTTCTCGGTATCATTTTCTTTCACCGCCTTGCTGAATTCCCTCTGAAAAGCTTTGCTAATTTCTTGCGCCCTTTCCATCGCCTTCCAATCTGTGAATATTGCATTGAAAAATGACGAAAGAACAGCTACAAAGAAAGAAGCAAAGGCTATTGTCAAAACAGGGTATTTTCCATTGAATCCTATCAACGGAGAAAGAATGTAACCAAATGCATGTCCCAGGATAGGTCCTATGTAAGGTAGGATAAAGATTAATAGGAAGAATAGGAGCAAGATGAGCATCGGATTTGTATCTCCCTTCGCCATTCTGGTTTGGAAAAAGAAGAAGTATTAAAAAATTATTCTATTCATCATATCGAGGTACAGCTCTTTGGCAATAACTTAACTTCAACTTCTACCGGATCTGACCATTCGCTCTCCGCACCCCATTCATCTTTAGCTTTAACCCTTATATTATACGTACCTATTCTAAACCATGCGTGAGAGGCTTTTATCATCTCTCCAGATCGATACGGACCAAGCCATCCAGAGGTTGTTCCATCTCCCCAGTCGATCTTCAGGTATACCATATCTCCATCTAGATCCACTGCTGTTACGTTGTAGGTATAAGATTTTCTTACCTTTACTAAGGTTGGTCCTTCGGGAGGATTTGGCTTGTTAGGGCTACTATTGTTCAGTCTTACTTTCGTTAGCGAGGGATCTCCAAACAAAATAAATTCTTCTACAGTTTTGTAATCTTCCTTTTCCATCTCGGTTCCAAATGTATTCAGGTAATCCACTATGGTGTTTGCCAGCTCTCCCCAACTACTTTGTTAACATACAGGTTTTTGTGTATGTTGACTTCAAACCATCCGAAAAGCCTCTCCGTTTCGTAGCTTCCAAGATAGCCATAAGCTATTCCAGACGCTGCAAAGCAAGCTATACCGCCCCCTCCTTCCTTCCTTACAAAAGCCCACGCAATGCATGGATTGGCTGCGGTAAACTTTCCACATGAACAACCATTCAAATTAACGATTGGTAATTTTTCATTTTCCATCTGCTGGTACTTCGAAATTATTTGTGGATGGGTGCTGTCAACTTAAGCATTGCGGAGCACCTCCCGCAATGCTATAGTAAATCTCTCAAATTCGTTCTTAATGTCTACCCCTCTCTCATAGAAGACCGGTGATAGCCCA
>JAGHAD010000099.1 GCA_021161685.1 Thermoplasmata archaeon
TCTCAACACCTGGCTTGCCCCATGCAGATATTATGCCATCATTGTTTGGATCCCAGTCATCGAATATACCCCCTTCCTTATATATGTCTGCATAGTAAAGATCAGTTAGACAGCCCGGATCGTAGATCTCGGAGCTTGTCAAAGGAAACTTGGGTTTGTCATATAAATTGTTATACCTTACCGGCACATACCAGTCTCTTGATCCTTGGTTTGCATCATCCCTTGGTTTTGCATAGATCATCGATTTTAATCCACCCACAAGAAGAACGTACTTTATGCCATATTTTTCAATAGCATCCTTTATAAACATCTTGATCTGCTCAGGTCTGTCCCTTGCATATGGATATTCATCATAAATCTCCTCAACGGGTTTGATGAAAGTTTTTATGCCCATCTCGTCTTTGTGGTCTACAAGCTTCTGCAGAGCATTTTCAAACTTTTTTGGCGCAATGATAACCATGTCCCATAATGGTTTTTCTGGGAAAGATGGCTTTTTAGATAAATTGTACATTATCGTAACTTCTGCATGCGTTGCAACATAGAGCTTATCTCTTTTTTCCGAATATTTTACGGGGTACCAGTGAACGCTAACAAAGGTTACTCTATCAAAATGTCTATCTAAACCAACACTCACTCTGTAGTAATAATTATTCGATGGATAGAGGTCGGAAGGAAGAGTTTCGGAAGTTCCATCTAAAGGACTATAATTGGTTTTTAAATCTACACTAATAACCTTAGCGCCAAACGGGAGCTCAATCACTTTAACAACTTTGGGCAATCTGGGTTTTCCTGGATTTATGATGAAGGTAGATAGGTTTTCTATTGCTACTGAGATATCTCCATTCCATGATCTCTCTATGACAAGTCTGTCTTTATCTATATCTAGAGTGAAACTGATCTTTTTTATGCTTTCTCCACCACTGCATCCAAAAGCAAAGGCACTGATAGCACTTGCCAGCAGGAGCATGGAAGTGATGGCAAATCCAATCTTTTTCATGCTATCCCCAATATAAAAAAGGAATTCGAAAATAAAACTTTATCTATTATTAACTAGGTCCTGAGCTAACAGCGCTTCACCATTCTAATCCAATCCTCATTTTCACCTTCTTCTTCATATCCAAACTTTTCATAAAATTTCCTCGCTGGATTCTTTTTTCCAACCCACAACTCAATTACGCTGCATCCCTTAGCCTTTAGATATTCTTCTCCCCTTTTCAACAGAAGCGAACCTATGCCTTTGCCTTTATATTCATTCATAACCACCAGCTCATGAATTTCTCCCAACTTTTCCTCAAAGAGATTTTCCCATTTCGAATCGCATGCTATAAAACCTATGATCTTCCCTCCAAGTTCGGCGACAAAAACCCCTTCTGGATCTCTCTTTAATAACCATCTGAAGTACCACCTAATAATCTTATCCCTTCTATACCAGTATTTCTTCATTCCCTTGTATGCAGACCTGTACACCTTAACAAAATCATCTATATCTTCTTTCCTAGCCCTTCTAAGCCTTATCTCCATAACAGATTTTAATGCAAAGAGGTTTTATAAGCCATGCAGTACATAAAAGATATCCTTATCGATCTTCTTAAAATAAAGTCAACCTCGAAAAAAGAAAGGAAAATAGCGGAATACATTGTCAATTATCTGGAAAATGAAGGTTTTCATGCAGAGGTTCAGGAGGGAGATACTTTTAACGTTATTGTAGATGCTTCAAAAGATTTCTTTATCGTTACACACCTAGATACTATTGATAGAGAAACCAGCATCAGCACGAAAGATGGAAAAGTTTGTGGAATTGGATCAAGCGATGTAAAAGGAAGTATAGCTGCTGTGCTCTGCTTCCTAAAGAAAATTAAGAATCTCAATCTTTCTATAGCTTTTCTTGGTGATGAAGAAGAGGATGCAAAAGGTTCAGACATGTTTTTGGAGAGATACAGGCCAAAGCAAGCGGTTGTGATGGAGCCGACATCCATGAGGCTGTGCACTTACCATGCAGGAAACATAGAAATACTCTTTGAGTTGCAGAGCGAGGAGAGCCATGGTTCCTTTTGCGAAGAAAATTCCATAGATAAATTCGTTAAAATGTATGATAAGTTGAAAAATTTGGATTGCTGGAAAAAGGGGAAGTATTTTGATAGCTGTTTTTCCGTTCAGGATATAGCCACTGACAACCCTTTTTACTTGAATCCCGGTACTTGTAAAGGAAGAATCGAGATAAGAGTACTTCCAGATCAGAGAGCAGAGGAGGTTGCCCGCAGGGTTCTGGAAGTTATCAAAACATACGGAAAGGGATCAATAAAGGAATTATGGGATGGTTTTGAGTTGGAAAAAGATGAGGATACGGTGAAAATTTTAAGACAAGCTCTTGAGAAAGCAAACATAAAATGTGAATTCGATGGAATGCCAAGCTGGACCGATGCCATCAAGTTAAACATGAAAGGCATAAAGGTTGCTGTCATTGGTCCCGGGAACTTGAAATATTCCCATACCCTGAAGGAGTGCATCGCCATTGAAGAAGTAAAAAAAGCGGTGAACTTTCTCATAAAATTGAACGAAATATTAGGGCAAAATCAATTTTCGAAAAACACATAAGATTCTCTGTGGATACCCCTAAAGGATTCCATGTCAAAGCAAAGGGTCCTAATAACTGGAGCAACCGGTCAGATAGGATCAGAATTGACAATAGCTTTAAGAGAGAGGTATGGAAAAGAAAATGTCATCGCCATGGGGCACCGCAGGAAGCCGAGCGAGGTTTTGGAGAGTTCTGGCCCTTATATCACTGGAGACGTCAGGGACAGGGAAAAGTTAGAGAAGATAATCAAGGAATATGATATAGATACGGTTTACCACATGGCTGCAATTCTCTCAGCCACTGGAGAGAAGGATCCCCAGCTTTGCTGGGATGTCAATGTGAACGGTCTTTACAATCTACTCGAGATAGCGAGAGAGAGAAATCTAAGGATATTTTGCCCAAGCTCGATAGCAGTATTCGGTCCGGGAACTCCAAAGGAGAACACTCCTCAGGATACGATCCTTACGCCAACGACCATGTATGGTGTAACAAAGGTTGTGGGCGAACTTCTAGGAGAGTACTATGTTCAGAAATATGGGGTAGATGTAAGGGGAGTGAGATATCCTGGTATAATAAGCAGTGAAACTTTGCCAGGAGGAGGCACAACAGATTATGCGGTTGAGATGTTTTACTATGCTGTTAAGGGAGAAAGGTATACTTGCTTTGTGAAGGAAGATACGGTTTTACCAATGATGTACATGCCAGACTGCATAAAATCGGCGATCCAGCTGATGGAAGCAGACTTCTCAAAACTCAAGCACCATGCCAATTTCAATATCACGGCGATGAGCTTTTCAGCAAAAGAGCTGGAGGAAGAGATCAAAAAACATATTCCAGACTTCTCATGCGAATACAAACCGGACTTTAGGCAGAAGATCGCTGAATCCTGGCCAAGATCCATAGATGATTCATGCGCTAGAGAGGAGTGGGGATGGAAGCCAGACTATGATCTCGAAAGGATGGTCAAGGACATGATAGAAAAGCTAACAAAGAAGTACAGAGAAGGAAGATTGTGAGGAAAGGTTGAAGAAAAATCGCATCGTGCAAAGAATTCCCAAAATTTCCTTGGATTCAAATCCAACGTCGAATCGCGCGGAAAACCCTCGAGAAGGATACAAAACCTATAGATAAGGTAGCTTGTCGGCATGCGGATTTCTGTCGCCCTAGTTGAGGGATATCGACATAGTTAACATCAAATGATATCGAGTAAGCAAGGAAGTGCGTAAAGAGAAGGTTCCTTACCGGCGTGTTCTATTAGGTTACCCCAAGCGAAAAGCACGCCGGCGGCGTAGAGTAGCGTAGAGATTCGTTCTTTTCAGGTTTAACTCTCGATTCGATTCAGAAGCAACATGCTGTGTTGAAGAATTAGCTGGACAGAGCATATCCCCAGCTAATTGTTCTTTTGGAAATATGCTCAGAGATTCAACAGCATATTGTAAAAGATAAATTTCATCTTGACCTCTTGAAA